>CAKUWM010000496.1 GCA_934699305.1 uncultured Saprospiraceae bacterium
AGTCTATCAATGATGCGTATGGCAGATTTGCCAATATAGATGAATACCGGGTCAAGATCAATCAAATGCCTAAAAAGGCCGATGGGCAAACTTATACCGATGCAGAGCTGGTAGAGCATATCAGATTGACATGGAATGACCATGTCAATGATGATGCTATATATACACCATTAGACCCGTTAATTGACGGACCGATCTGGAACTCTAATAATCCCGTTAAAGCAAGGATTGAAATTGAAATAACAGGACCCGATGATGGGGCTGTAGTATGTGCACAGAAAGAGACTAACTTTTGGGTATTTAGTACAATCAAAGGGCCAGATACGGGTACACATCCTGTAAGCGGCAACAGGCAGTTCGGCATCAAGACCAATGCACAGGGAGAAAAGTTTTTCTATACTAAAGGTGTAGACCGGGCAGATAATTGGTTTAATGACTATGTTTATGAATTCATTTTCATTTTGCTGACAAACAATGGCGAAGCATGCAGGATGGAGTAGAGGCTTTTATTAATAAGCATCAGGGTTCTTCTATTAAATTAGAGCCTGTTCGATCAACTCCTAATTGGGGATTTGTCAAAAATGCCTTGAAAGGACAAAGTCCTATCACTTGTATTCCCAAACAATAAAGAGCCATGATAAGATTTATTCTTAAATATATAATGTATTGTCTTTTATTTGGTGTGCTGGTTTCAATATGTTCCTTTATTTTCTATTGGTTTACTGCCAACGATGTCCATAAAAATGAAAGAATGTTGGAGAATAGTTTGATATATGGTTGTTTTATGATAATTATGGGTGGGGAGATAATTGTATTTGCTTTATTGGGATATGCATATTTAATTAGAATTTCTAAGCCAGTATTCAGTTTGGGAATATTGAAAAACACCATTCTATATATTGTAATAATATGCCTGATACTTCTTGCATTTATGAAGTTTCACTTTATGAAAGATTACAAATATCTGATGGACTGGATCAGAGGCATTCATTTAAAAGGATGGATTGATGTAGTGACTATCGTTATTGGAATCATCATATACTATTGTGAGTTACGACCGATATTTATTAAAAATTGCAAAATAGGTCTTAGTGAATAGCAACAGGCAGTTTGGTATCAAGACCAATACACAAGGAAAAAAGCTTTTCTATACCAAGGGGGTGGACAGGGCTTATACTTCAGGTCTTGTAAAACTTGGTGGAATGAATCCGGATGCCTGGAACTGTGATGACGATACCTACTATAATATTGCAAATGCTACGTGGGTGAATCTGGTGACCAAGGCAGGTCAATTCATCAGGGCCGGAGGGGGTATTGTACCGGGTATAGGCAGTAATGTGATATATCATGTTGCCAAAGCGAGAATTGATTACCAAGAAATGAATAATAAGTTAAAAAGTAATTCTCCAGTTTCCTTTATATACTGTGATTGATGAGAAAGATTTGTCTAAATAAGGGTATTTTTTCATTAAAAACCGTTTTTCTATTTTGTATATATGGGTTTTATAGTATTATAGCAATGACTGTTATTGGAAAATTGTTTGGAATTAATACTTTTGGATTTCAAGAGTTAAGCCTTAGAGAAGTTTTAAGTGTCAGTTTAGGTTTTTACTTCTATATTTATATTTCTTCCTTTAATATATTGGCATTATTGACATTTCTATTTATAAGCAAAGATATTGTGAAATTTAAATTTATTAAGTACTTATATACTGTTGTATTTGCATTGTTTTGTGTCTATCTTCTTTATGTCATTTTGATTGTAATTCTTGAAAATAGCAATTCTAACCAATTTTATTTATGGCTTCTACCCCAGAAACCCGGAATAATTGGTAGTGAATACTTTTGGGGCAATATTATTATGGGATCACTACTTTTTTACTCTTGGTTTTTACCCCTCTGGTACTACAAGTTGGGTGATTGGTTTTGGCAGAGGGGGAAGTGGGCGAAAAATTC
>CAKUWM010000497.1 GCA_934699305.1 uncultured Saprospiraceae bacterium
TTTTCGTATGGTTGTAATTGTAAATTAAAATTCACCGCGTCTACAATAGGCGGTGCTATGTTCCTGTTGAGCATGAATTGGTTGTTTAAATTTTACTTGACTTCCATTGAGACATTTCCTTTTCCAGTTCTTCTATGGAGATAAATTGCACACTATCCATTCGCTCCATGGCGTCATCTAATTCCTTATTATATTCCTCCCTTGTTAACTCCGGGAAATATTCATTTTCATTTCCCAAAAAACTATTCATCATTCTAATATTTTTACAAACATAAATGATTAACTGATTTCATCACATAAAATAACCATTTCATCACATTTTATGATTTCATGAATATATGTGAAATAATATTGCATTGTAAATTTAAAGCATGGACAAGACTTTATCATTTAACAGGAGCTGGACTTTAGCTGTGGCCGCGTGGCTGGTTATACTGGTGTTACTAATAATTAATGAAGTGGATGCTTTCGGGATTATTGTATGGACAATTATTGTTCCTTACACAGTGCTTATCGTGTTGCTGCATTATTTCTACCTGATACCCTTTTCGCCAAAGCAAAAATTCTGGTCAGGAAAGTACATGTACAACCTGTTTCCTGTATTACTGCTGTTGAGCTTTATTATTTCATTGATCATAAAAATGTTTTGGAAAGATGGATCTGAAATATTCCCTGCTTTTGTGCTTACATTTTTCTATTCGTTGTTTTTAGCTGTTCCTTTGTCCTGGTACATTTATAAAAATCATCACGATAAAATTTTCCTGCTTTCTCAATTAGGCACTACCCAGGCAAACCTTACATTATTACGCTCGCAAATCAACCCGCATTTTTTATTTAATACGCTTAACAGCCTTTACGGTACTGCCTTGCAGGAAAAGGCTGAGCGCACCAGTGAAGGCATACAAAAGCTTGGCGATATGATGCGCTTTATGCTGTATGAGAATAATCAAAAAACAATTTCGCTGGCGCGTGAAATCAACTATCTTAAAAATTATATCGACCTGCAAAAGCTTCGTATAGCAAATTCACCGCAGGTGATAATTGAAACACAGGTGGAGGAAACTTTGAATAATCTTCAGATAGCCCCAATGCTTTTGATCCCGTTTGTAGAAAATGCTTTTAAGCATGGCATTAGTTTTAGAGAGCCATCGTTTATAAAAATAAACCTGCAGGTGCTGCAAAACAGGTTACTCTTTAGTGTAAATAATAGTGTGCATGACAAAAACCAGCAGGACGCCGGGCAGCAAAAAGGCGGGATAGGTTTGGAGAATGTAAAGCAACGGCTTGCACTACTTTATCCCGGTAATCATGACCTGGTTATCCGTGAAACTGCAAAAGAATATTTTGTGCATTTAACGCTTATTTTGCAATAGCCTTTAAAAGTTTTTAAATGACAGCAATTGCTATAGACGACGAGCCCATCGCGCTGGAAGTTATCAAAAGCCTCGCTGCCAAGGTTCCTTTTTGGAGCTGAAAGCCTGTTTTACCAATGCTTTTGAAGGAATTGAATATTTACAAAAAAACAAGACAGACGTTTTATTTCTCGATATAAAAATGCCTGACATCAGCGGCATTGAAGTTTCAAGATCATTACAAAACCCGCCGATGATCATTTTTACAACGGCTTACAGCGAACATGCCGTGGAAGGTTTTGAACTGGATGCAGTAGATTATTTGCTAAAGCCATTTTCATTGCAGCGGTTCTTAAAAGCTTGTACAAAAGCGCATGAACTGTTTTTATTAAAAGGAGAAAATAAAAGTGAAAAAGATTTCATTTTTTTAAAAGACGGTTATGGCCAGGTGAAAGTGATGATTGATGAGATACTTTATATTGAAGCCGCGGGCAATTACCTGAGCGTCTTTCTTGCCACTGGCAAAATTGTAACCAGGCTCACCATCAACGAAATGCTTGAACTGCTGCCAAAAGAAAAGTTTGTAAGAATACACCGGAGCTAC
>CAKUWM010000498.1 GCA_934699305.1 uncultured Saprospiraceae bacterium
GCAGACCAGTAAACGTAAAAAAGACGGGGTTTTTTATACACCTAAATACATTACCAAATACATTGTGGAAAACACGGTCGGCAAACTTTGTGAAGAAAAGAAAATCGAGCTGGACTTCCATGAAGAAGAATATTTTAAAGGCCGTAAAAACAGAAATAAAACCACCGTTGAAAAATTGGTCAAGATTTTAGATGACTACCGCGAATGGTTATTGCAATTGACCATCTGTGATCCAGCCTGTGGTTCTGGTGCATTTTTGAACCAAGCCTTGGATTTTCTGATTAAGGAACACACTTATATTGACGAACTCAAAACCAAACTTTTGGGCGGTGGCTTACAGTTTCCTGATATTGAAAACACCATTTTGGAAAACAATATTTATGGCGTTGACTTGAATGAAGAAAGTGTCGAGATTGCCAAACTTTCTTTATGGTTGCGAACCGCCCAACCGCGGAGGAAACTTAATGATTTGAGCAGTAATGTTAAGTGTGGGAACAGTTTAATTGATGATAGAAAGGTTGCGGGAGCCAAGGCTTTTAAGTGGGAAACAGAGTTTCCTAAAATATTTGAAAATGGTGGTTTTGATGTGGTAATTGGAAATCCGCCTTACGTTGCCAGAACGATTGATGATAAAACAAAAATATATATAAACAGTAATTATCAAACAGCTCAATATCAGGTAGAATTATATGTTTCCTTTATGGAGATGGGAGCTGAATTGCTAAAGCCAAATGGAGAAATTAGTTTTATTGTTCCTAACTCGTGGCTGAAAAATTTAAGAATGTCTGATTGTCGAAAATATGTCTTAGAAAATCTTAATTTTTCGATTCTTATTCCAAACTTGGATAATGTCTTTCTTGACGCATCTGTAGATACTTTAATCTTTGTCGCCAAAAAGGAAATTGATATAGGAAAAGTTCATATTTTAGATTTTATAGATAAGCAAATAATTTATAAGCATACGATTGATCAAGTTAGATTCTTTCAGAATGACGGTTATATTTTCGATGTCGAGATAAGCGAAGATGTTTTACCAATTATAAAAAAGGTAAGAAAGAATGTAATTGAAGTGGGTGCGATAATGGATGTTATTAGAGGAGTAAATCCTTATGATAAATATACGGGTCAATCTGCCGAAGTTATTAGAGAACGTGCTTATCATTCAGATTTTAGAAAAGATGAAACTTTTGTTCCGGAACTAAAGGGAAAGCACGTAAGTTCTTATAATTATTTTTGGGATGAGAAGCATTATATTAGTTATGGAGATTGGTTGGCCGCTCCTCGACAAGAAAAGTATTTTGTTGGCCCACGAATTGTATTTAGAGAAATTTTAGGTAAGACATTGGTAAGCACATTAATTAGGGAGAAATTCAAAATAGACCGTAGCTTATACATTGCCAGAATTGATAATGAGGAAGAGTCTGATTATGTCATTGAATATATTCTTAGTATACTGAATTCTAAATTAATGTCTTTTTACTTTCGCTACTCAAACAATGAATTTGATACTCTTTTTCCGAAGATTCGAGTTGCAGAGTTTAAAAAATTACCTATTAAAATAACTGATTCGAAAAATCAATTATTAGCCAAAACTAAAGTTGATGAGCTATTAAAAAGTAAAGATAAAAGCACTCAACTCAATATTAAATTTCAAAACTATTTACTTCAAAAGTTTTCTATAGTGAAAATATCACGAAAACTGGAAAACTGGCAAGAACTAAATTTCGGCGACTTCATCAAAGAACTCAACAGAGCCATAAAATCTACCAATAGAGAAAGAGCCAAAGAAAGTTTGGAACCAATTCCAGAACTCACCAAAAAAGATGAATTTGAGTGGATGGAGCTCTTTGAGGAAAACAAGAAAAAAGCGCAAGAACTTCAAAGCCAAATAAACAGAACAGAAAAGGTAATTGATCAGATGGTTTATGAGTTGTATGGGTTGACGGACGAGGAA
>CAKUWM010000499.1 GCA_934699305.1 uncultured Saprospiraceae bacterium
GCAATTGCCAGTGCTATTATCCACATAAAAGTGGGGATTCCATAAACGAGGTGTAAACCGGAATTTAATATCGCTTCCTTCGTCACCTCATTCGTCTTCAATGCATGTACTATTGGCATCATAGCTGCCAAAAATATCAGGGGATAGAAAAAACGCATGACCTTTATATTGTTTGAAATGGCCATCTTAAGCCAACTGTTAAATGACTTTATATAATCATAGCTACTCAAATTGGCATCTATTTCCTTCAGGGTCTTGGCCCGGGTGATACTTATCAAAACTACCCCCAATAAGAGTAAAAAAATGAATCCGCCGGCGATTGGTGTCCCAAGTGCCGCGTAAAGGCCAAAATTTATAAATGCAAAAACCAGAATAACATAAATATTAAATTTCATCATTCTCTTAAATTTATCAATGATATGTATTGATTTTTGCTTGTACAGGTTGTTGATTTTTGGCGCCAACAACGCATCATCCTTAAGAAACCCCTCTCTCCAAATATTTTCAATTGATTTTTCCATCCAATATTTTTTTTAATCTCATTTTAATTCTTTTTACCCTTACCCCAATATTATTTGGATTTGTTCCAATAATATCCGCGATTTCCTGATAAGGTTTTTCTTCTAAATAAAGCATAATTACGGCTCTGTCAATTTCTGATAGTTGTCTAATTGCGTCATATAATAAATTTAGGGATTCGTCAGAAAAAGCACAATTAAGCTCTGTTTCTTCTGCAGGCAAGGAATCGGATGCAAAATGCTGTAGGTTATTTTTCCTTTTCTTTAGTAAGGTCAGGCAAACGTTTAATGAAATTCGATACACCCATGTACTCCATCCCGATTCCTCCCGAAAGTTTTCTTTGCTTCTCCATATCTGCAAACACACTTCTTGATAATAATCTTCGAAATCTTCCTGTGAGTTTGTATAAGCTCGACATAACTTTATGATTATTCCGGCATAGGGTAGAATAGATATTTTGTAAAAATCACTGCTCAAAGGCGTTTATTATGGTTAGTGGCGTAAACGGGGAATTATTACAGGTGAATTTAATATTTGTGATATGGATGGAAAATCTATCCCCGACCTGTTGGAAATCTATTGGTCCACCCACTTATGAACTTTTCCTTTTTCTAACTATTTTCACAATACGGTTATATATGATTTCCGCTAAATTCCAGTCATATCCATCAAAGTTGGTCGTGTTATTAAATTGAATGACAACCGTGTCGATGTCTTTAAAGTATTTTGCAATACTCTGATAGCCAACAAGAAGACCTGTATGTTCGTACTCGTAAATGGAGGAATAGATTTCCTGTTCCCCTTCATTGAACACGGAACCATCGTTCAGTGCCCTCAAGAATTTGCCCACATCTTCTGCTGTTGCGAGCATTAAACCTGTATTTTCGGTCTTAAAATCTTTATCAATACCTACATAATAGCCACTCATCACATCGTCCAGATCCACCTCCCTGAGCGACCCAAAAGTATTTTTTAGCCCAAGGGGCATCAAAATTTCCTCCCTTATATATTGCTGATGGGGATAACCTAAAGTTTTATCAATAAGGTCGGAAATCAACATATAATTGGTGTTTGAATAGCCATAATCTTCGCCCGGTTCAAAGTCGGCCGGTAAATCCAGCGCGTAATCGAGTGTTTCCTGTTTGTTTTTAGGCGGTTTTGTCCAATATTCAGGATGGTCTACAAAATTGGGAATGCCACTGCGATGTTGTAGCATCATTCTCAAGGTTATCTTGTCCGAATTTTCAATTCTTTCGGCTAGTTCTGGAAAGTAATCGGCGAGCGTTTTATCCAATGATAAACGTCCTGCTTTGACTAATTTTGTAGTAGCAACAGCGACATATAACTTGGTAATGCTGGCAATCTTGAATAAGGCTTGGGGGTAGGCAGGTATTTTGTTTTTTCGGTCGTGCCAACCTGCGG
>CAKUWM010000500.1 GCA_934699305.1 uncultured Saprospiraceae bacterium
CTTCTTTAGTGATGGTAAGGTCATGCGGCTGAGATTCTCTGATCCCGGAGGAAGTAATCCTCACAAACTGTGCTTTCTGTAAGGCCGGAATATCCTTTGCGCCAACATAACCCATACTCGCTTTTAACCCACCGATGTACTGGTGCATGACTTCTGCCAAGGTGCCTTTGTAAGCCACTCTGCCTACAATTCCTTCGGGAACCAATTTTTTGATATCATCTTCCACATCTTGGAAATAACGGTCTTTTGAACCCTGCTCCATTGCTTCAACAGAACCCATTCCGCGGTATGATTTAAACTTACGTCCTTCGTAAATAATGGTTTCGCCTGGCGATTCATCAACTCCGGCAAATAAAGAACCTGCCATTATTGAACTTGCGCCGGCTGCAATCGCTTTTGCAATATCGCCCGTGTGCTTAATTCCGCCATCTGCAATGATCGGCACTCCAGTCCCCGCTAAACCTTTCGCCGCTTCGTAAACCGCATAAAGCTGTGGAACACCTACACCGGCAATAATCCTGGTGGTGCAAATTGAACCTGGACCGATACCTACTTTTACACCATCAGCACCGGCATCAGCCAAAGCTTTTGCTCCTGCCGCTGTTGCTACATTTCCTGCGATAACCTGCAAATCTGGATAGGCAGCTTTTACTTCTTTAAGTTGCGTAATTACCCCTTTAGAATGTCCGTGAGCGGTATCAATCGCTACAACATCTACTCCTGCCTTCACCAAGGCGGCAACACGCTCCATGGTATCGTGGGTAACACCAACGGCGGCTCCTACTCTTAATCGCCCATGCTCATCTTTACAAGCGAAGGGGAAATTTTTGAATTTCTGAATATCTTTAAAGGTAATTAAACCGCACAACTTGCCTTCTTTGTTTACTACCGGAAGTTTTTCTATTTTATATTCCTGCAAAATAATTTCTGCCTGCGTTAGGGTTGTTCCTTCTGGCGCCGTCACTAAGTTTTCTTTGGTCATCACCTCCGAGATTTTGTGGTTCATATTTTTCTGAAACCTCAAATCCCTGTTGGTGATAATCCCAACCAACATATTGTCTTCTGAAATTACCGGGATTCCGCCAATTTTATACTCCCGCATAATCTTGAAAGCGTCGCCAACCAAAGCTTCTTTATTTAAGGTAACCGGATCCTGAATCATCCCACTTTCCGAGCGTTTTACACGTCGAACTTCATCAGCTTGAGCAGCGATACTCATGTTTTTATGTAAAACACCGATTCCTCCTGCTTGGGCAATGGCAATTGCCATAACCGAATCTGTTACGGTATCCATCGCTGCAGAAACGATAGGGACGTTTAATTTTATTTTTTTTGTGAAATAGCTGGAAGTATCAACTTCACGTGGCAGAACCTCGGAATAGGCGGGTACTAAAAGTACATCGTCATAGGTTAAACCGTCGGGTAAAAATTTATGTGGATCAAGTTGCATAGCAAATAAATTACGAATTATTATTTGCAGGGCAAAAGTACAGTATTTTCACTAAAAAAACAACTGCTATTGTTATATTTTGGTAAAGGAATTATAGTTTTTATCATTTAGAATAGTGCCTTTGTAGTTTACATTTCTGCTGTAAACTTTTACCATTTCTAATCTGGCTTAATGCACATCGGTTTTGAAATTACCTCCTGCTTTTCTACAAAAACGAATCAAGCTTTTAGCATCTATCCATACAAAACTGCCATTTTTTTGTTAAATTCGTTTTGGCATACTTTAATACGCTAGTTTTGCCTATAATTTAGTGTTCAACCTTTATTGTAGCACAATAATAAACAAGCGACACTACACTTATGGCGACTTAAAACTTATACATTGGTAGGTTATTTTTTTTGAAAGATGAACGATAAAAACTTAAACACCAGCTTCGGAACATTATCTGAAACCATAAATGGGCTAATAAAATTAGGCTACACACACGA
>CAKUWM010000501.1 GCA_934699305.1 uncultured Saprospiraceae bacterium
CAGATATGCCATCAGCTTTTTGAGCAAAAGACAGCATAGAGCTTGTCAACAATATAAAAAGAATTCCTATGTTTTTCATGTGCATCAATTTTAATTATCTGTATTGCTAACATCTATTCTAGCCCCATATGCAGGAAAATAAATTGTTGTAACAGCCGGATCGAAATAATTATAATAAGCAAATCCACAATCTTCGCCCTTATCTTGAAATTCAATCTGATATGATATCCCACAATTAGGTTTAGTTTTTTCATTATTTATTATTTTACTGTTTACCAATCTTTTACATCATTTTGGTCAAAGATGCTTTTCCACTCTCGCAGTCAATCAGGTGTAGCATTTGCATGCCACCATAACCGGCGCAGGTTCGTTGGTGGCTTTTTACCACATCGGCATAAACCAAAACCTGTAAAGGATTATGCAGCCACCTTTATGATGTTCGCAAACATCAAATCAAACGCTGATGCGGGTTGGTTTCAATCAGTGTTGTTATATCTTTGCGCAGCCTCTTTACGGTTTTGGTTCATACTTAGTTACTTTAACAGATTGCGTATTCAGCCCCCATGCAGAGGCTTTTTTATGAAAGGTGGCGAACCTTTGCTTTGTTGGCTGTATTTGAAAATCGTAAGCTGTCATTTCAAATTTCATAATTTTGTACAAATATACGGCACTGCCCCCATACGAAACAATTGAAACTACATAAATTTACGCTTTTTGATCAAAAAAATAGTGCGTTTTTCGTCTGATGCAAAAGCTTCCTTTTAAAAAACAACATTCAACTTCGTAATTAGGGTCAAATTGCCGTTGCAACCTTTATAAATTGGTTTGGTGGAGTCGCATTTTCGATAAGGAGCAGTTTCGACAGAACTAACAAATATGTTACATACTGAAAACCTTGACTCATTATAATACTCATGAGCTTAAAATATTCGGGTTTATATTTGCAATTCCACTTTTAACCTAAGTATTGTCGGCAAAATATTGATTAAAAAAAATGAGGCTGTATAATTTTTTAACAGCCTCATCTATATTTAGATTAACTCAAAACTTGAACACAAGAGGGATATTTACCCCATAATATGTGAAACTTGCGTTTGACCCTCCAGAGAAAATGAGCATAAAATTGGGATTGATACTAAAGCGACCGATGTTAACATAAAAACCAATTGAACTCATGGCTCCTAAACCCTGTGATGCTTTTGTAACATGATCATCAATTAATTTACCACCATTTGGTATTTGATAATAAGCATGCATATAGTTTTTAAAAGAAAGTACCCCTACACCAAAATCAGAAGTCAATCCAAAATGCTTTGTTTTAAACTTTGGACTTATACCTAAATATACTCCTCCTCCATTTTGGTGATAATCACTTGTGCTGGAATTGTTTGTAAACATATCCTTTAAAAAAAGAGCACCACAGACAAGGTCAATAAAATTTAATTTCGTTTCCATGCTCATCTTTAGATTTAGACCTATTAAGTTAATGCCTTCATTTTCACCATACGAGAACCAGCCTCCGTATCTATCATCCAGGTAATAGTCGTCATTCAAATTATCTGAGATCATAAGATAACCAGCTTCTATTGAATAAGTTGGTTTTGATTTTTCACTGGTCTGACTGTTAAGAACATTTGTCAGCATCATTAAAACAATAAACAATGTGAGATTTTTCATCATGTAAATATTAATAATCATTTGTACTTACTTCAATTCTTGCCCCATAATTTTGAAAATAAATAATCGTTTCAGAAGGATCGAAATAATTATAATAAGCAACTCCACAGTTTTCGAAATCATCATTTATTGTTATCTCATAATTGATACCTCCAGAGTATTCAATATTTGTGGAATCTTGATTTTTTTTATTGTATTTTACTCCAATAGTAACTTTGCCAGAACCCCAAGATCTGTCATACTCAACAAATGATA
>CAKUWM010000502.1 GCA_934699305.1 uncultured Saprospiraceae bacterium
ATTAGGAAATATCACCTACAGTGGAAAATTAGATGGTTTTATTTTGGATTTCGTAACGTTTGGCAAATTGAAATCAAGTCAGGGGAATGGTAATCTCGACCTCCAATTGAATATAAGAGATGGAATACAGAATGCTAAGTACAGTGGATTGCTTCAATTAGACAAAGTCAATGTAGGAAACATTATCGACAACCCGGACTTTGGAACATTGAGCGCATCGATAGAAATAAAAGACGGAAAAAGCTTCTCACCCGAATCCATCACTTCTCAACTATCGTCCAATATTCAATCCTTTACATATAAAGGATATAATTATACAAATCTAATTATTGATGGTAAATTAGATAAAAACACCTTCGATGGAAAGTTAAAAGCGATTGACCCAAATTTGGATTTAAACTTTAATGGCAAAATAGATTTTTCTAAGAAAATCAAGGTTTTTGATTTCGATATGGATGTGAGAAATCTTAATCTGCCTAAATTGAAACTTTCTGACATAGCAATTCAAATAAAAGGAAAAGTAAAATCTCAATTAACATTCAGTGATTTAAGTGATATGAATGGTTACTTCTCGGCAAAGAACTTAAGCATTCGTGATACGTCGGGTCATCATTTAGACTTGGATACATTGCAGTTTATTGCTGTCAATTTGGGACAAGGAAAGAAAGACTATACCCTACATTCCGATTTGGCTGATTTAAAATTAACCGGAAAGTTTCAAATTGAAAATCTTATCAATGATTTGACCAAAGTATTTCATTACAACCATCCCAAATTGGCAAATCAAATGGGGATTCAGTCCGCTAAGAAATCTGTATTCAACAATGACTTCAATTTTAGCATTCAATTGAAAAATTCGAAAGATGCCTTTATTGTCTTCAATCTTCCGATAGAGCCGATTGTAAACAGTACTTTTGCAGGAGTATTTTCCAACACCGATTCAACCTTATACCGACTTAACATCAATGCCGGTATTCCTTCTTTGAAGGGCGAAGGGTTTGCTTTTAACTATTTATATTTTGAGGGTTTAGGAAATCAGAATAATTCAGAGTTTTTTGCCTATGCCAATAGCGGAAATTTATTTGGAAAGGAGTTAAATCAAATGGATATAAGTGCCACATTAGAAAGAGATAGCATTTTTTATTTTATCAAAACACCACAAGTCGAAAATATCATCAAAAATATCAATATTGATGGATTATACACGGTGGATGATGGATACAATATCATAAAATTCCAGCAATCCAAGTTTGACTTCCTGGACGATGGGTGGACGCTAAACAAGGATAATATTATTAAATTTGGCAAACATGAATTGTTTATCCGTAATCTGGAAATGACCAATGGTAAACAAAACATTTCATTTAACAGCTATGGTCCACAAGGTCTTGAAATAAATGTCAAAAACTTTGATGCCAAACTATTAGATAGCTTATTGGCCAATCAGGATCTTAAAATAAGAGGAATTGGAGACTTTAACCTAAAGGTCGATAGTGTCTTTACTCAAGAAAATATTGTTTTAACATCCCACTTTGACAACATTATAATCAATGATACACACATGGGTGCACTCGATGTGGATGCCAACGCTCAATCATTAAAACAAAAATTAGGCTTTGACATAAATATTGGCAGTCAGGATAAAAAGTTTAATCTAACAGGATTATATACCATGCCGGGCTATAACGCTTATGATTATCCTCCTGAATATCTTGATTTATTAGTGAATGCAGAAAATTATCCACTTGAAATCGCAGATATTTTCTTGGGAGACCTCATAAAGGACACGAGAGGCACTTTTATGTCTAATTTTAGACTAAGAGGCAAGACCAAACAATTAAGTATGAATGGCAATGTTCAAGTACACAATATGGCGACAACTGTGAGATATCTCGGTGCCAGATATTATATCCCTTCATACAACTCCAGGT
>CAKUWM010000503.1 GCA_934699305.1 uncultured Saprospiraceae bacterium
TGCCTGATCCCAAATAAACTCCATGTCAAACTTTCCATCAGGCGTTAAAGTATATACAGCCCGGTTCCATTTGTTAGCACCGCCTTCGGTAGTGATTGCATGTAAATCCAGTAAGTCAAATGTTAATTCAAAATCCAATTCATCAACATCAATCTGCTTATTTTCTCCTTTTTCGTTAACGTATGTGCCCTGATTAGAAACCATATCCCCGATTACCTCAAATTTCAAGATGGCTGTTCCCCAATTTTCTTTAATAACATCATTAATATTATTTCGAATAGCTAAATAAATTTCATCTACTGTTTTCACTTTTAATATTTTAAGAGATCAGTTTATAAATGCTTTACTAAAGTATCCTGGAAATCATTTATCAAGTAATTTAGATTCCGATAATTTTTGTTGTAATGCTATTGCTTTTGATACCGCCTGAGTATACGTCATTTTAGATTTTTCCAGCAAACTGCGTGATAACGGAAATATGTTCTTTCAATTTCAGCCTTCTTAGATTCTCAACCTTTTCACTGCCTCCGGCAGCTAATATTGGTTCGTAGCCAAAGCATTCATCAAAAGCAGGTTCTCCCAGTGTTTTCTTAGCTTTTAAATAAGGTTCCCATTCCAGTTCCTCATCTAAAAAGCTTTCATCTTGAATGTCAATAAAAAAGAATTTAACATCTTTAGCAATCACTTCAAATTTAGAATATCTAAAATTCAAAAAATACAAATAACTGTTTTTATACACCACCAGATCAGCCATGGATGTTGCAAATAACACGATGCAAGACTCGTCCCATAAATCAAACGAGTCTTTTAAAAGTGATGATAATTCTTCCGGATTTATTACTTTTAAATAGCCGTCTAAAAATGCACCAAAACCATAGTTTTCCCAGATAGAAATAATCTGTGTAGGCAAAGAGTCCCTATAGCGTGATAATAAATCTGCAGGGACTTTTTCGTGAAGGATAAAATTGTCTATTTCTAACATGTTAGCCATTAACAGTATAGTAATACAGTCTCGCTATCGCTTTTACTCTTTTGACGATTGTCATTATCACAGCTAGCGAACTTCCTCATCATTCGAGCGCCTCCAGAGTTTTCTGTATTTGTAAGATAAAACTAAAAGATTTGTTTTAGATCAATGATTTTCTGTTAAGATCAAAAATATTAATTTCTTGTTTTTCAAATAAATCTTCTAATGCTATGTGGCCATTTTCATTTTTATATTCTAACTCCTTATCGGAAATTGGAATTCCCAGAAAAAAATCAATCTTTCCCGAGTCAATTGCAAAATTTTCTAATTTGTCTTCCCAAAGATAAGGACTGCTGAAATATAAGTGCTTCATATCCAAATTTGGATAATACATCTCGACAAGTGTTTCAAAAACTCTCCCAATTTCGCATTTCCAACCGTCCTTAAGTACAAAAAATGCTGACGTACTTAGTATGTTTGGAATTTTTTCATAAATAGCAAAACCTGTTAACATTATTTCAAAATCAAGATCTGTGATATTTTGTTCTGACATACCCAATGTACTATAAAATTTCACCTTTCCATCAACAGGATCCGGGCAGGAAAGAATTCTAATATTTCTTTCATTGTTTTCGTCACCATAGTTGGTGACTTTGCAATCAATACCTAAAATCGGTGATAATTTTTTAAATAATTCT
The DNA here is from genome assembly GCA_934699305.1 of uncultured Saprospiraceae bacterium. Lineage (GTDB taxonomy): Bacteria > Bacteroidota > Bacteroidia > Chitinophagales > Saprospiraceae > Parvibacillus. Next base: position 1,666 of record CAKUWM010000503.1, read on the forward strand.
ATTTGATATGTGCTGGGAGCCATTTGAAAACAGATTTGATAAAATTAACAAATTTATCTACTGACTTGTGAAAAAGTCTGTATCATCCTCAGGGATATAAGACCTATTAGTATTTTGAGTTTCGGGTCGGTAATTGTGGGGATTGTTATGTTCATCCAAATATGTTTTTCTTCCTATCCGTCTATTTGCTGCATCAATTTGATGTTTCCTGAATTCACTTCCAGGTCTATATCCCATATCCCATTCACTTTCAAACGGT
>CAKUWM010000504.1 GCA_934699305.1 uncultured Saprospiraceae bacterium
ACCCATTACAGCAAAACCACTCAACAAACTTACCTCGTGGAGGTGTGTGATGAGAGTAAGGATAAGTATAGATTTGGGTTTAATGGACAAGAGAAAGTGAATGAGATAGCTGGGGTAGGGAATCACAATACCGCAGAGTTTTGGGAGTATGATACAAGATTGGGGAGACGGTGGAATTTGGATCCAAAACCTAATCTTTCAATATCTACTTATGCAGCGTTTGGAGGAAATCCTATTATGTTTCGTGATGTTAATGGAGATACCGTTAGAACAAGCACAGAAGGATATGGGTATATAAAAGGAGCAATGGATGAGATTACTAGAAATAAAGAAGGTAATACTATTAATCCAATAGGTTATGATTCGGAAAATGGTGTTTTGACGTATGACCAAAGTGTCAACGTTTCAAGCTTGAGTAGTACACAGAAAAAGATTTTAGAAAGTTTCAAAGGATTAATTACGTCTTCAACAACAGAAGTAAATCTACAAATTGTTGATATGGACGATAAAATTTTTAATGAAAAAAGGTCGTTGCGTGATAAAGCAGCCATGGGTGCAACTGTTTTGATGGGCTGGACTTTCAATAAAGTTGAAGAATTTACTGATTCAAAGGGTAACGTCGTCTCCAGTAAAAAAACGGGCTATAATAGTGTATATGAGACAAAAAAAATAAGCTCATATGCAGCAAGGAATCCAGAAGGTATTCCAACTAATCAACATAAAGTTGAAACGGAAATAACTGTTATTCATGAATTATTAGGGCATGCATTCAAAAAGATGGGTTATAGTAATATTTGGATGAATAATAAAGTAGGGAAACAACAAAGAGAAGCAGAAAGGAAATCAGAAAATACCTATACAGAATCGCTTGAGGGAACAATTAGAATGTTGTATTCTGACCAAAATGTAAAACAAAGAAAAGTAGAAAAACACCCTTAAAATTGCGAAGATGAAATACTATATATTTTTTTATCTATTTTTTTTATCATTTTTTTCTTATAGTTATGATACTGTTAGTTTTGAAAAAAAATTTATTGACAGAGAAAAAAAACTACTTAAGGAAAAAGATGTTTCATTGCATATATCATTCTACAAAGATTGTATACATTGTGTAAAATCGGCCAACTTTTATTACTTTTTTATTTATAAAAAAAACAATAAGTTTTATTTTGAGTTTTATATACTAGATAAAGAACAAGGTGAAAGTTTTGATACGCTTTGTACTCTTTCGAATAATGAAGGTCAAAGTTTACTTGAGTATTTGGATCAAAATTTTGAAACCTTAAAGCCTTACGAAGATTTATTCTATACTGAAAATTTCGAAGAAAAAATCGACTCTAATTTTGTTGATGGTAAAGTATCTTATTCTGTTGTAAATTCTAATAGACTTGATTTTGGTCCACATATAGTAATTCGAACTAAAGATAGTAGGAAACGTATGCTTGAACTTGAATTTATGACTTCATCAGATATGTACTACTTATTAGATTATTATCCGAGGCTCGGAGGTTTAATGCTTCTAATTAATCAAATTTATCATAGAAGGGCTCCAATTGGTAATTTTTCATTAATGATTAATTAGGTATTGTAGGTAGTGTTACAATATGTTGCTATTGACCAAACAAGCCAGCAAAAGTCCATTCAATTTTCCCTTCGTGGTTGATATTCCCTTACCAAGACAAACCATTTCCACCCATCACCCTAAACCAAACCCCTTTGAAATATTAAAATTTAAATTTATCTTCACATCATATTTACGGTAATATATGATAGGTGGATTAAGCATAAACCCTTGGGGCAAAACAGCACAAAGACCTTTAGTCTCGGTCTATAACGGCTTTCCTTTCGGGATGCTGATGCCAGGCCGCTTTATCAGCGATACCAGCGACCATTGTATGACCATCAGCCGTAGC
>CAKUWM010000505.1 GCA_934699305.1 uncultured Saprospiraceae bacterium
GATTACTGGCAGGCAGAAGTGCGCCAAGCCACCGACTACTCTCCATTTGGCGCCCAACTCCAAACCCGCAATTTATTTCTTACTGTTTTGGGGAATGTGCCATATCGTTTTGGATTCCAAGGGCAAGAAATGGATGATGAGATCAAAGGCAAAGGAAATAGTGTAAACTACACATTCCGAATGCATGATCCTAGGTTGGGTAGGTTCTTTGCGATTGATCCGTTGATAAAAGAATATCCATTTTATTCTAGTTATTCTTTTAGTGGTAATAAAGTAATAAATTCAATTGAAAGAGAGGGTTTAGAAGAGTTGACGGTTTTTACGAATTTACCCGCAGCTGAAGTTTATTATACTAGTGTAACTAGTCACAGATTACCGCTTTTATTTGTAACAAATAGTTACTTCATTCGCAGAGAATTTACTACAAATGAAGCAACATTTGCTGGTAATAATAAAGCTTTATCTAGAGTACAACAAGATATTCCTCCTTATAGAACTTCAAATTACAAATTAGATGGGACTATTGGAAATACTTCTGTAGACCAATCTTGTAAAACTGTTAATGACGGAGTTGGTAATGTTTATATTAATTTGACTAAATTTTCGAATCCTGTCAAGCAGCCTGACGGTAAAGATATTAGAGAAAATGGTGTGTATCCTTTCACTGGAGATCCAGCGAATACAGTTGAAAATAATATAAAAGGTAATAATACTGATGGTGCAAAAGTTAGCATTACAGTTCCAGTGGCTGGTGGAGCAAATATTGGATATTTGGAATTCAATCAGCATTCAGAGGCAGACAATTTTGAATTAACTGATGAAAAAGGCAATGTTATAGCATTGACACTAGTAAGTGGTGGAGGTACTCCAATTTCAACATATAGCTTTATTCCTCCAACAGGTGCAAATCAGTTAACTCTAAATGTTACTCCAACTACACCAGGTGGTGGAATATTTGATGCACAAGTGAAAACATCAGGACCAGATAATGAAGCGGTTTCAACACCACAATTTCAAAATCCAACTCCAGAAAATGTTACTTTAAGAGTAAGAAGAATAATTGTGTCTGGGAGAACAGCATCAGAATGTGGAAAGGCAGCAAATCAATAATTTTATGAAGAATTACTTATTAACTTCACTTTTTGCCATATTTTCTTTTATATCTATCTCACAGATAGAACTACAATTAGAATATTGCGAAACAGATCCTAATATTTATAATGATTATATAGATTTCGGGAAAATTGACACCTTGAAAATTGATATTTGTCCGTTAAAATATAAATCAGCCCAACAAAAAGTTTGTAAAGTGACCTATGATAATAATTCTTTTGTTAAAAATGTTGACCGTTTTCATGAAAATGGATTATTCGGCTTTAAAGCTCAAATCTTAAATGTTTCTCAATTAGATTTGTATAGAAACGAATTTGTTTACATTAAGACTTTTTATCAAAATGGAAGTTTAAGGCACATTCAATTTGATATTCACAACACTCAATTATACATAGATAGTTCATACAGTTATAAAAAGGTTTATTATGGGTTAGACTCAGTAATTATTCAAAACATAGAAACAATAGGTAGAGATACGATTTCGGGCACTTTTTATCGGGGAAATGTAAGTGATACATTGAATAGATATACTGTTTTTAAAAACAATAAACCTTATGTGAGTTTTATTATTTCTGATCCTTGGTTGTCACTATATAAAAAAGAAAAAATTATATTATATAAAATCGAAGATCATTGGCGTAAAAAAATCTATTCTAATCAATTAAGTTTAAGGAGAAAAATAAAGCAATATTCTTTCTATTTTTTTACTGATGATTTTGTAATCATTGAGAAGAATAATCAATTAAAAATGCCTACTCCAATTAAATATCAATACGAATAAAGGAAATC
>CAKUWM010000506.1 GCA_934699305.1 uncultured Saprospiraceae bacterium
ATGGACGTGATTCTTTGCTTTATACACTGGAAGACATGTGCTATGGAAAATTTATTGAAGGCGGATTAGACAACACTATAACACTTAGTAATAACCCCAAAATATGTGCAACTCACTTTGGCGATACACCCTTAGAGACTCGTCATTCCGGCTCAACGATATTGGTCAAAGACATAGATAAAGATGGGGTTAAAGATATTTTGCTGGGAGATATTTCATTTAACAATGTGGTTTACCTCCGTAATACCGGTAGTAATTTAAAAGCATACATCACAGAAATAGATGAACATTTTCCGGCATCAGAGGAAGTAAATTTAGGTCCTTTCCCTTCCAGTTATGATTTTCAATATGGTGACAATAACACAGATTGTATATTGGCTACAAGTAATGTTGGTTCGTTGGCCACTGAATCACAGCTAATATGGCGATATATTCATGACACACTTGTCGAAGGAAAGTACAAGCTTTTAGAAAAGGATTTTTTGATAAAAAATACAATTGACCTTGGATTAGAATGCAGTCCCGCATTGTATGATGTCGATGCAGACGGCAAATTAGATATAATAGCCGGCAATAAATTTTATAAAGATGAAAATTCAGGGCAATATGGACAGTTGGTTTATCTGAGAAACACTTCTACTGGGGGTCAAATCTCATTTGTAGTCGAAAATGATAATTTTGCTGACTTAAAGCAATTTGGAATCAAGCATTTTGGGTACAAACCCCTTTTTGTAGATATTGACAACAATGGAAATATGGATCTATTGATAGGTACAGAAAGGGGATCATTGCTTCATTATGAAAGTCTTACGGCAATTGGACAGGCTTCCAATTTTGTATTAAAATCTGAATCTTATCAAGACATCAAGGTGCCTTCAAGAGCTGCTCCGGCTGCCTTTGACTATGATAACGATGGCGATATGGACCTACTTATCGGGGACAAAAATGGCAACTTTTGTCTTTTTGTTAATACGGGATCCGCACAAAATCCTATTTTCACTCCCGGCTATCAGGATGCACCCAATGTATATCGGTATGGCAATATAACTGTTAAAGAAATAGGTGACACTGAAGGGGATGCAACACCCTCGTTTATTCGATTTAATAGCGAGAATATTTTAGTTTCAGGTTCGTACAATGGTCAATTATATACCTTTAGTGGCATGGATGGGACATCTAATCCAAATTTAACGCGAATCTCATTAAATTCAGAGGCTATTTATATCGGGAGACAAAACAAACCGGTCTTTGGAGACCTTAATAATGATGGTGTTCTGGAATTAGTACAAGGCAATATACGAGGCGGAATGAATATTATGAAAACCAATATAACGACTGAAGGAACAATTGGGGTTAAGCAAAATGAAAGTAAACCTCTCCTTTTTTACCCGAACCCGGCTTCAATTTCATCCAGGATTTACCTTTCCCAATCCAATATAAGCCATATAGCTTTGTACGATATGCAAGGCAAGCTAATTAAAAGTATTAATATTGAGGACAAACAGAACTATTTTAATCTGAATGGGAACTTACCCACCGGAATTTATATCATTAAAGCAACATTGAAAAATAATACAATGGCCATTTCAAAATTGGTCATCATACAATAGCAATTAATAAAAATATATCTGTGGATAAATCAGTTGAAATGAATTTACACTTAAACCTCAAGGTAATTCAAGTCCTTATCAAAACTCTCTTTTAACTGACTTAAGGCCAATATTGCTACTGCTGTTAGTAAGAATATCATGATGTAACCTGCAGTAATAATATTGGTAAAGGAAACAATCCATTCAAATAAAAATGTGCTTGGAATCAATGCCCCCCTAACAAAGTTAGGTGCTGTAGTAGTCACGGTTGACCTAAGATTGATACCAAATTGTTCAGATGCTATTGTAA
>CAKUWM010000507.1 GCA_934699305.1 uncultured Saprospiraceae bacterium
GGTGTTGGTAAAACTACTGATGATAATGAATATTTCACAAAATATGGAAATAAATTTCATAAAGGTAGGTCTGAATTTGAGAAAGGAATATATCAGCAAAAGTCCACATATTTAAGTATTTGGGAAAATGGCTATTTTTTAAGAGTTTTCACTCAATTAGTGAATATTCTCAATGGATGTGATTATGATTGGTATTTAGACGTAAGCAAATTGCCGTCCAATGGCAAGAGCAAACACATAAGGGAACAAATTATTAAAAGACTTAATATTTCTCCACAATTTCAACAAGTCGTTATGACTGCCTATGTTGGTCAGATTCGCAATGCAATAGCTCATTCACAATATCATTGTGTTCAAGGAGGCATTTTATATGACAATTTCAAGAGCGATAAGTATGCAACGCTGCAAGGGTTGACTTTTGATGACTGGGAGAAAAAGTACATATACTCATATTTCATTCTTATAGGACTTTTCCAAACCTTGAGACAGATAAAGGATGAATTATATATACCTATATCTAAAATAACTTTATCGAAAGGAATTCCCGTTAAAGTGCCGAATAAAGATAAAGGATCGTATGAAACATTTTTGTATCCAAATGAAAAGGGTGATATTTGGAGATTTACAAAGATTTAAATTAGAACATATACAATCGCAATTAAAAGGTAAAACAAGCAATGTAATGTTGCTCTTGAATAAGATTAAATGACGGGCGTTGAAGAGTTTTTATTAACTATAGCACTAGATTTTACTTCGGATAAAATCAAAAAACTAGTTAGAGGTAGAGAGACGTTAGAGACTGACTTACTTCGTTCATACAACGATGCGTTGAAAGAATGGAGTAAAAATGATAATATCCGAAGGATGACTGCTCGGAATTTTAGTACTCACTTCAAGCAGTTGGGCGAGTACATTAAATCCCCAAGCTCTCAAATAAAAGGGACAGAAATAAGCAAGTTATTAAATATTTGGGAATCAAAATTGCGTAATTATGATAATACCTATCACTATTTATTAGAAAAAAGAACTGACAAAATTTTAGAAGTTATAGATTCTGTTCGATCTGTTGTTGATCGAATTAACAGCCAATTCGAAGTAAAGATACAAAATTTTGAGAATATTTCAGATTACATTCCAAGACAAACATCTATGGAAATTGGTAATGTTGATTTTTTTAGAACAAAATCAACATTTAAACTTACTGAAATAATAATTGATACAGAATCGTATCCTAAATTAAAATTTATTTTATATAGTTCTGCTCAGACAGGAAAAACTACTGAATTAAAATATTTAGCTTATAAATTACAGGAAAGTGATCTTTTTAACCCCTTTTTTTATGATCTAAGTAAATATGTTCCTGCAACATTATATGAACGTTTAAAAAGCACTGTAATACAATATGATGGTGTTATGTTTTTATTGGATGGCTATGATGAAATCAAAGATAGTAATAAAAGCACATTTCTTGGTGAATTAAACTTATTCATTTCAGATTTCCCTCATATACCAATAATTTTATCAAGCCGTATAAATTTTGAAGATCAAAGTCTTTTTCAAGATTTTCAACCTTTGTATTTAGAGCCATTATCATTGGATGATATATACGCTTACATTGACAAAAACTATACAGATATAAGACGGTCTTTTATAGATAAGGCACATAGCTTAGGTGTTATGGGACTATTACAAACGCCTTTTTATTTGAAAGAGATGCTCAAATATTTCTCTCTTAATAACGATTTGCCAAAAACAAAATCAGAATTATATAAAATTCTAATTAATGAAAGTTTCCGTGTAGATGAAAAACACAAACCGGAAAAAGGTTATGTACAACAATTAAAAACAAAAGGTTACAAAATATTGCAGAAAGTAGCTTTTGTAA
>CAKUWM010000508.1 GCA_934699305.1 uncultured Saprospiraceae bacterium
GAACTCACCATCTTATAAATCCTCTTTACTTGCTCTTTACTCAAACTCTTAAAATCAATTTGATTGATATTTTCTCTTTCTTCCTCGGTTGGGATATATACCAAGTCATTTGGGGATAAATGGAATATAAGATTATTACCTTGTTCATTCGTTTGAGGAGCAGAACTTAGTCCTTGCTTCTGTCTTTCGATAACAATATTCAATGGAATGGTTTCATAGCTGCGTTTTCTATTTTCATCCTCATAAACTGCAAAAAACAAATTAGTTCCCTTCGCTGCCTCAACAAATTTTGCTTTCTTGTTTCCTGTCGGCCCTAATGGAAATTTACTGCCCACTTCAAAAATCCGAACTTTATAAATCGGCTGATGATTTTTTTCGTCATTATACAACGAGATGTTTTTATTCATCTCCTCAATTCCTTCAGGCGAAAAAGCTATCTCCGGCTTGTCTCCTTTACTATTGAGATAATTTATCAAAATTTTCTGTATTCCTGTATCGGTAATAGCTCCTATTGTTTTCAAATTGAAAGACGTATCTATACTTTTTCGAGTAGCAGTCAGTATTTTTCCTTTGGGTACCTTTATACGGTCTAATTTGACTTCTCCGGAAACCGTATCCTTATGCATTGGCTTACGAATAGCCCAACTGTCACCTTTGGTCTGCGAAACGAACTCTTTGACCAACTTCCCGTTTTTCTCTACTAATTTCTCATATTTATTACTGGCTTTATTGATAACACGGAGGTTTTGTTTAAAGCTGACCACAATCTTTTCTAATTCATTTCTGGTGTCAACCGTGAAATTGTCCCAGGGCTTTTTAAATTCTGTGAACTTATCCCTTTCTTTTCCATCCTTATCTTTCCATTTTTCGATATACCGAAGTTTGCGTTGCAGGTCATACCGCTTGTCCGATTTTGCCGATTGGTTATTCAGCAAATTAATATGGTCCCTTGTAGCACAAGCTATTACCAATGCATCCAATGCATGATGACGATGGTCTATCCTTTTCTTTTGGAAGCCTTTAGAGTATTCAAGAGGCACTGTCGGCAGGAATTTTTGATGTCTATCATTCCATGCGGTAAAGACTGTACTACCTGTAAGTTGGTTTATCCGCTCAAAACGAGGCAAAATCAGCTCATTCCAAACATCATTCAATCCCCAATCTTGTTTTAACGTTGAGGTGATTTTTCCATTGCCAGGTAATACATTTTTGGAATTAACACCATCATCATTATTGTCCTCACGAACAATGTTGGACAACACATTAGAGATGAACTTGCTGATATAACGGGTATCATTCATCTGCCGTTCTATCATCTTGTCGGGGATTTCGTCTAATAATAGCTTATTACGCTTAGAGCGATTTTTGGCGTAGTTATTTTTTATGAAATCCGTATACTCCTCTTCCGTAAAAACTTTAAACATCTTGTTTCCATCCTGAACAATTTCGCCCGCATGTTTTCTGATAAATTCCAATCCAAGCTGTTTGTCTTTCAGTGTATTGACTGCCGATTCGCAGATAATTTTATTACTGAAACTATCGTCAAAAAAAAGACTTTGCGGAATGATGTGTTCTATTTCATATTCTGCCGTAAACAGCTTACTAAGCGGTATGGGCTGACCGGTGTAGGGCGAACGATACTTCTGCTCTAACCACAATTTATAGCGTTGCAATTCGGATGAAGTAGGTTGTGCCGTTTTGCTGATTTTCAGAATGTCATCCGGGATTCCCCCATCTGTACTCAAAGCCCCGTCCTCGTAAATTTTCAATGCTTCCTGTTGCATAGGCGAAAAGGGACGCACATTTTCTACCTTGGCATCGTTCAAAAGTTCTGCCAACAATGCTTTAATACGGATATTGGTGTTTTCATTTTCTGTAATGG
>CAKUWM010000509.1 GCA_934699305.1 uncultured Saprospiraceae bacterium
CCACGAAAGAAATAACTTATGCCGAGGTAAAGCCATTGCTCGAGAAATATACCTGCACCGCCTGTCACGCCACGGAAAAGAAACAGGTGGGGCCGCCCTTTAGGGAAATAGCCAAGCGTGGTTATTCCGTGGATAAGACCGTTGGCCTTATCTACAAACCACAACCGTCCAATTGGCCGGAATATGCCACGCCCATGGCGCCAATGACACATGTCCCCAAAGCGGAGGTCCAGAAAATCGCTAAATGGATTCAAACCTTAAAGTTTTAAAGCTTTTTATTTCTTTACAGGCTGATTCAAAGATAACATAAGCGATTGTATCACAATTAATGGATTTCAAAGTCCTGGGATTATCCGATTTTAAACACCCCTTATAGTTTTAATTTCATACAGAGCAGTTCAGCGTCTTTTATTACTGATTTCTGGTGAGCGAATTTACTAAAGTCTATATCTCCAACTCATGGGAGGACCGTATAGTAGATTTCCAACTTGGGGAACCCAAAAAAAGGCACTTACGCTGTCTGCTCCCATATTATCGAAAATATCGACAATCAGGAATTCGCGCATTCCAGATAATTATGAATATCAGCATCTCAACAGTAAGCCACAATTAATGATGGTATAGCCCATAATTTTTGAAACTGATCGCCTTCCAGACATTACTAACCAGACATCACCAAAAAGAGATACATGGCTTCTCCTTTTTGGCTTACAAACTTCTAAATTTGTTTTGATAAGAAGAGGGTGAAATACCTTTGTTATCTTTGAATTGTTTATAGAAATAAGATGAGCTATTGTAACCACTTAGATAGGCAGCCTCAGTTATCGAAATCTCATCTTCCCTTATGAGTTTACAAGCATGACCAATTCGTATCTCGTTCAAGAATGTTGAGAATGTTTTTGTTGTCTTTTTTTTAAAGTATCTGCAAAATGCAGTTTTATTCATATTAACTAACGTTGCAACGGTTGATAATTTAATATTATTAGATAAATTATCTATGACGTATTCAAAAACACTATTTATTTTTTGATCATTATTAAATGGGGCACCAATAAAATTTGTACTGGCCAATAATCTGAAATTTTTGGTAGTTGCTGCAAAGTGAAGCAAATCTATAAATTTGACCAATCTTTCCATCCCATCATATTTTAATAATGAAATTATTGTTTCGGACATTAATATCTTGGTATCTTTTGTGAAAATGACACCTCGTTCAGCAAGTGAAAAGAGATTTTTAATGCTTTTGGATTCAGGCAATTGCAAAAAGTATTCTCCTAGAAAACTTATGGGAAATTGAATTATTATAGAAACACATTTTTTTTTACTTCGTCTCTGGATTTCTGAAAAATCACTTTTGAAAGCATGGGGCAGTTTGGACCCTAATAAAATAACATCTCCGTCGGAAAAGGATTCGATAGAGTCGCCAATGTATTTAGTGCCTTTCCCTTTCTGTATATATACCAATTGTAACATGTCATGGAAATGCCATTTCTCATCAAAATAATCATTTACATATTTCCGAATGTCGAAAGACTGTTCTTCCGGATTACTTAGTTTATGAAAAATCGCCTTCATTTAAACTGAAAATATATATTTAGGCAAATATAGAGAATGTATTTGTTAATATACTTCAAGTTATTATTATCAAAAGTGTATACATTTATCCACTTAAAAGTGTATACATTTAATTTCGCTAGATAAGACTTTGTAGAATGGTACATATTTAATGAATCAAAAGTAACCTTATACAGACATTTTAAATTAATTCTAAACTAAATTTTAAAATATGAAAAAAACCAAATGCATTAACCAAAAACTTACACGAAACTAAATTTATGAAGATGAAAAAAAACATAAAATTTTTGATAGTAATAGTTCTA
>CAKUWM010000510.1 GCA_934699305.1 uncultured Saprospiraceae bacterium
GAATAAAAAATTATTGAATTTCGAAAGATCAATGAGCTCAAGATGAAACGCAAACATCAATGAACGAAAATAAAACATATCATGATCTTTATCTAAAAGAAGAATGTTATAAAATCATTGGTTGTGCAATGGAAGTACATCGCGAATTGGGAAATGGATTTCTTGAGGCCGTATATCAGGAAGCACTTTCACGTGAATTTGACACACAAAATGTTTCCTATCGATCGCAAGAAGTACTCGACATCTTCTATAAAGGGGTATTATTAGAGAAAAAATATATCAGCGATTTTATTTGTTATGGCAAGATAATCATAGAATTGAAAACTGTTAACAAATTGAAATCCGAACATTATGCTCAAGTGTTGAACTATCTGAAAGCTACAAATTGTAAATTAGGATTGTTAATCAACTTCGGGGCGTCAAGCCTAGAATATAAAAGAATTGTAAAGTAAACTGTTTACATTTATGATTACCCTCGAATTGCACCATTTACTCGAATAAAAAATTAGTAAAATTAGAGTAATTAGTGGACAAAAAAACAAAAGCAAAGCGAACATTAAAAATATGTACCAAAGAATACAAAATAAAAAAGTACTAGTCACTGGTGGTGCCGGGTTTATCGGTTCCAATTTGTGCGAGGACCTATTGAAAAACAACAATCATGTTACTTGCTTGGATAATTTTTCCACTGGACAAAAAAACAACATTATTGACTTTTTAAGCAAGCCGAATTTCCGGTTGATTGATGGAGATATCCGTGATTTAGAAACTTGTAGAAAAGCATGCGTCGGACAAGATTATGTGTTGCATCAAGCCGCATTGGGCTCTGTACCACGTTCCATTAATGATCCGATCACCTCCAATGATGTGAATGTAACCGGCTTTTTGAACATGCTCGTTGCCGCGCGCGATGCACAGGTTAAACGCTTCGTGTATGCTGCAACTTCTTAAAACTAACATCCGATTGTGAAAAGATTCTTTAACAAAATAAAATCCATTTTTCATACTTGGTTTGATTTTATTTTTTCGTTCTACCCAGGAAGATTTGGTATCAAACTTCGTTATTTCTATTACAGGAATAGGATTGAAATGGGAAAAAAGGTAATTATCGCAGAAATGGTTACCATTAAGTTTCCTGAAAGAGTCAAAATTGGAAGTCGATCTTTCTTAGGGAAAGGTACTTATATTCAAGGAAGTGGAACCGTTACTATTGGAGAAGATGTTTTAATTGGACCATATTGTAAGATATGGTCATCAAATCACGCTTTTCATACCACACAAATACCAATAAATAAACAAGGACACACTTTTAGTAATGTTACAATCGGATCTGATGTGTGGCTAGGAACTGGTGCAATTATACTTAGTGGATGTAAAATTGGAAACGGATCTATCATAGCTGCAGGTTCCGTGGTCACTAAAGATGTACCAGAATATGTTATTGTGGGAGGAAATCCTGCAAGGGTGATTAAGGAGCGAGACAAGAATGCATAAGATGATCAAGGTAAAAGTAAAATCAGCTCTCGATGGTGGGCTAGGACATATTTTATCAGCCAATTTATTAGTTACTATATTTTCTTTCGGCTCTCAATTTTTTGTAGCCAATTGGTTAGGACCAGTCGATTTGGGAGTTATTAAAATAATGCAATCTATTTTTGGGATCGCAATCATATTTGTAAATTTCGGATTAACTACGGTCTTACTAAAGGAAATTCCATTATATGCTGAAAACAATCAAAAAAAAGGCCTATTCTCCTTTGCATGGAGAAACAACATTTGGTTGTTTCTTATTGTTTTCATTGTAATATATATCTGTCATATACTTGGAATCTTACCGATTCCTGAAAACACTACTTTTTTCTTTTTCATTTATA
>CAKUWM010000511.1 GCA_934699305.1 uncultured Saprospiraceae bacterium
AGTTAATATCTCCTACACGAGGTCAGTCATAGCAATTTTTTAATACTAAGTAATTCATTTTTTACCAAGCCATCTCCATTATAAGGCGAACTTCTGCGAAGGTTGGTGCTACAAAAACGAAAATGCAAATGATTATATTTTTTCACTGTATCTTATTCAAAAAATGGCATTGTTTAGTATAGCCTTGGTTGTTGATTGATTACATGATTACGAAACATTAGCGATTAATACTTTTTGAAATACTTTTTAAATTAAAATTACTGATTGCCGAAGCAGTTCCATCGCCTTCAATCCTTAATAGGTCATACTGATATTTTGGGAAAAAAAGTGTTGTAATCACCCTTTCTCCATCATCTACAAAAATTTCCATTGAAGTTTTATCAACAAGAATTTGGAACTTAGTTGCCTGGCCTACTTTAGCAACATACGGACTATAAATTTTTTGTCTTAACAGATTTGCAAAATCAATACCTGCACCACTTCTATCTACTACAAGGTTTTGGGCTGGTTTATCATAGCTCAAATATATTTTTTCCTTCAGGTTACCAAGCGTTAACAAGAAGGAAGCACTACTGTTCAAGTCAACGTTGAAATTAATTTCATAAGAGCCTGTTTTAATAATCTTGTTATCTTTTGTACTGATAGATTTCAGTGGACCAGTAGCTGATGTATCAGGGTTATTTGTCTTATAAGTGCTATACTCAACTACAGGATTTGACTTTAAAACATAGCTTCCTGAAACCTGTGCCAGCGATAGTTTTCGGGGAATCGTCATCGCACTTCTCCATGTTGTGGTGGGAACATTTTGCGCGTAATTCCAGTTGCTCATCCAGCCGATTAAGATTCTTCTACCATCACTAGTTGGAATATTGTTATACGTAACACCCGCATAATTATCTGTGCCATAATCCATCCACAACGTTTTATTTTCAGAGATCGTAAAATTTTTTCCATCAAAATCGCCAACAAAATATTGCGTTGCAGTACCACCATTTGGTCCGCCATTAAGGCTTACAAGTAAAACCCATTTTGTCGCTGCCAAACCTTCAACTTTTAAAGGGAAAAGATCAGGGCACTCCCAAACGCCACCGTGAGCACCATAATTCATTCCAAAATCACTTTCAAAAGCCCAGTTTTTTAAATCGGCAGAAGAATAAAACTTGATCCTGTCATTTGCTGCCACAGCCATAATCCACTTAGCGGAGGCCTCATGCCAAAAAACCTTTGGATCCCTAAAATCTGAAATGCCCGGGTTTGGAAGCACGGGATTTCCGCTGTATTTGGTCCAGTTGTACCCACCATCATTGCTGTAGGCAATGCTCTGCTGTTGGGTTGCACCAGCGTGTGTAAACACCGCTACTAAAGGGTTTGCAGTTCCCGTTTTAAATCCTCCGGTGTTATTAACATCAACAACCGCACTACCGGTAAAAATGGTTCCAAGATTGTCAGGAGTCAATGCAATTGATTCATCTTTCCAATTCATCATATCTGTGCTGGTTGCGTGCCCCCAATTCATAGGCCCCCACACATTCGCGTTAGGATTGAATTGATAAAAGAGATGATAAGTACCGTTATTATAAACTAGCCCATTGGGGTCGTTCATCCAATTACGTGTAGGTGTAAAATGGTAGATTGGCCGATAGTCTGCCTCAGTTAAAGTAACAAGGTTGGCTACTGAATCTTTTATAATTTCAATTATACCTTGTCCACCATTATCTTTTTTACTGCATGAATAAAGGCAACTGCTCAATAAAATTATTTTTAAAAACGATCTTCCGGACATATTATAATTTTTAGAATCCAAAAAAAACTTTCCGTTGACAACCTGCCAGCGGAAAGATTCAGTAAATCTTATTTAGTTTTCAAATA
>CAKUWM010000512.1 GCA_934699305.1 uncultured Saprospiraceae bacterium
AGGTACTGCTTTTGGAATGCGCTTTTCTATTTGATCTAGGCATATTTAACTCACTCTAATTTGTTTAATAAAAAAGCAATTTTATAAAAAACAACTGACATAAAGAACAATTCTGCCAATTATTTATATTAAAATTGTAAATATCTCCAAAAATACACTATAGTTCACGATAGGAGAAACTGAAAGCAGGACTCATTCCGAGCTGAAGGTGCTGATTCCCTGCTATATCCACTACAAATTTCTTACCCAAAGGAATTCCTATACCCAGACCTATGACACCGGGATTGGCCATAGCAGAAAAATAAATATTCAGCTTCTGCTTAATGTTATACACTACTCCGGCTGAAAAGTTGAAGGGATGCGCATCGCTAAGTGTTCCTGAAACAAATAAACCTAAGTAATCTGCCGGATAATATGAAATCCCCAACATAAACAAGGAAGATAGATCATTTGATTTATCCTCTCTAAAAAATCCAAGGGGATTAAAGGATGTCATCCCTATACCTACTTGCGAATTAATCATTGTCTTAGCGCCAATAGTAAAGGTATAAGCAAAAGATGGATCATTCTCCGGTGAACTAAAACGAATTCCATGCAATTTCAATCCAATAGAAGTATTATCTTTTAAAGAAACAGCATAAGCTAAAGAAGAAATAGCTTCTGAATATACTTGATTCCCATAAATATACATTTGGAATCCGGCGGCATGATGGTTTTTAAAACGATAATTAAATACGAAAATACCTTGATTAATATCTTCAATTAAAAAAGATCGTTGCGCCCCGAAAGACGCATAAATACCATTTCCATTGACCATTGAGGCAGGATTAATACTGCCACTTTCAACCCTTTTTGAAGATATATCCGTATTATTCAAAGCTGAATTACCAGCAGTATAAAACAAATTAATGCCATTCTGAGAATAACTCAAAAGAGGAAAAAACAAAGTAGCGAATATTAACAATCTACACATGGCTAACTCAAAGATATAAATTCCTGAATATGTATCCATAAAATTATTGCAAGTACAGGATAAAAGAGAAATTATTTTACTCCATTAAGGACAAACATATTATACTTTTATCCGAATCAAGTCCATCTATTTAACAATAAATATTCTACCTTTACTCTCATAATCAATAGAAAAATACGTTTTGTCAAAGCTATATGCCATAGTAGATATTGAGACTACAGGAACTGGAACGACACGAGATAAAATCACTGAAATCGCTATAGTTCATCATGATGGTAGTCAAATTACAGGCTCCTACTCCACTCTTATTAATCCTCAATGCTCTATTTCTTCTTTTATAACCGGACTTACAGGTATAACTAACGAAATGGTATCCAAGGCGCCAAAGTTTTACGAAGTCGCCAAAGAGATTATAGAATGGACTGAAGGCAGGATATTTGTTGCACACAATGTCCATTTTGACTATGGTTTTATAAAAGAAGAGTTTAAAAGTCTTGGGTTTACCTTTACAAGACAGACTCTCGACACAGTACGCTTAAGCAGACTGGCTTTTCCCGGTCATAAATCGTATAGCCTTGGCAATCTTATCCAAAGACTTAATATCCAAGTCAAAGACAGACACAGAGCTCTTGCTGATGCTATGGCAACGGCCGAAATATTTGGTTTAATCATGGATTCAGGTTCATATACAGGTTCTATCGACAATTTCATCGCCATGGGTATAAAAACCACCAATTTGCCTGTTGGAATTAGTCTAAGTGATATTTTAAATTTACCGGAATCACATGGTGTATATTATTTTAAAAATAATGACAATGCTCTAATATATATCGGCAAAAGTAAAAACATCAAGAGTCGAATTGCTCAACACTTTACCCAACA
>CAKUWM010000513.1 GCA_934699305.1 uncultured Saprospiraceae bacterium
GGATTGAGCCAAATTGTTAAAAATTTCACTCAATTTAAGCGCGTTTATGTGAAAAACAATGCTGTCCCTTCACAACTTTCAAAAGAGTCGAACAGAAAGGCTTAAAAAGAAAAAACTTAATTAAAAACAAGGGTAATTAGCTATTTTTCCTAAAAACATAAATCTGAGAGCTACACGTAGTCTTTTTTGCTTTAACATTTGAAAGCCATCCAATTCGCAAAGCATTTATCAACGATCCTTGTTTTAGCTTTTCGCTCAACATTGAAACATAATAACTATCAAACTTCATTGGATAAATGGAGTCGAATTTGAGGTTAAATTTTTCAACTAAAGGAATAATTGTATCCGGAGTAAAATGATATAAATGTCTTGGAACATCATAAGCAGCCCAAAATTTTCCATAATAAGCAGCATCAAAAGATGAATGATTAGGAACAGCAACAACAAAAACACCGCTGTCGTTTAACAAATTTGAAATTTGCTCTAAATCTTTATTCAATTCATACACATGCTCCAACACATGCCACATCGTAATTACGTCAAATTTTTTATTTAATGTATAGAGTTCAGACGAATCTAACAATTGGAGCTGATGTTCTGATAATGCAAAATTGCGTGCATCCACATCCGGTTCAAGTCCTATAACTACAAAACCACAATTTTGTGCCGCTTTTAAAAAATGACCTGTTCCTGAACCAATATCCAATAAATCATTTCCTTGAGTTAATGAAGAAAGCAAAGAAAGTTTCTTTTTAATAGTTCGTGTTCGCACTAAATTATACACCTTATTTATCAATCCTTTATTTGAGGAACTATGAGATACATAAGATTCAGATTTATAATAAGAACCGATATTTTCAATTGAAGGACGGGGTTGTGTATGACCTAAACCGCACGACTTACACGTCAAAATCTGAAAAGATTCCTGAGTTAAAAAATAATCTTTTAATTCGAGTTTAACGGATTGTTCGATTGAATTACAAGCCGGACAATGATATGTAATATTTTGTTCCACGTGAAACTATCTTCCTAAATGAATTAATAAAACGGAAATATCACTGGGTGATACACCACTAATACGAGAAGCTTGACCAATAGTAGCTGGTTGAATAGCCGATAGCTTATTAACAGCTTCACTAGATAATGATTTAAAAGTACTATAATCTATATCAGAAGGAATAGTTAAAGCTTCTAAACGAGATAATTTTAAAGCAACTTCTTCCTCTCTAGCAATATATCCTTCATATTTTAACAATATTTCTGCTTGCTCAACAGAATCAACATCCGCTGCGTTCAATGAATTGGTAAACTCTTTAACACGATCACTCATATGGATAACATGTTCCATTGTTACATGCGGACGAGTAATAACTGATGATAATTTAACCTGCTGAGATAAAGGAGAACTGCCCAATGTCTCTAAAATAGGATTAGCTATAGTAGGCTGAACACCCTCTTCTCGAAGTAAAGAAATAAGATTTGAAGAATTAATAATCTTCTTATTTACTCGATCTAATGCTTCATTGGTCTGCATGCCAATATCATGAGCAATAGGAGTAAGTCGAACATCAGCATTATCCTGACGTAAAAGAATACGATATTCGGCACGTGAGGTGAACATACGATAGGGCTCCTGTGTGCCTTTCGTAATAAGGTCATCAATTAAAACTCCAATATAAGCTTGGTTCCGTGTTAAAATTAATGACTCTTTCTCTTTTACTAAAAGAGCAGCATTAATACCAGCCATTAAACCTTGACAAGCTGCTTCTTCATAACCTGTAGTTCCATTGATTTGACCAGCAAAAAACAAATTAGTTAAGATTTTAGTTTCTAGGGTATGCT
>CAKUWM010000514.1 GCA_934699305.1 uncultured Saprospiraceae bacterium
AATTCAACAATGAGGGTGTCCGAAAAGTAACGATAAAATTACAAGTGCTTACGGTTTGAAGCTTATTTTCACCCCCCATCCCTTCTATGTTGTAATCCAAATTTTTCCTGAATTATTATTTTTATTACTCTTCTTTTAACTACTTGATGATAAAATGATTATCTTTGTATCTTGTAGAGAAGAAGTGGAAACAGGCACTGCTGGGGAGCAACCTGCGAGCAATACTCTCTACGGATACACTGCAAAAGAGAAGGTTTCGGCCTTCTTTTTTTGTTCTTTTGCAGGCTTCCTATATGGCTAAGAAAACCCAATGTTGAATTTATTAGCCAGGTTAATTATAAAAACTTAAAAAACAACCTTCTATCAGTAGACAAGTACCATTACCAGCTACAATTCCCTGTTCAGTCTTTTAAGTAAAGTGTCGCATCCTAAAAGAGCAGACGAACTGCATGGGGTGACAAGCGATCACTTCATGTGCTGATTGGTTTTTAAGTTTTTATTATACAGTTCCTGTGACATATTCTTCTTGTTTTGATAAAACAAAATATATTCTATTTAATAATTTGCGTGCTATACGTATAATGGCCTTGTTAGGCTCCATTCGTTGGACGTATTTATGATAAGCCATATTCAGTGCCGGATCTCGCCGTGCAGCTACCCAGGAACTCTCAATCAACGCTCTTTTAATGAAGTCATTTCCTCGAAAAGTCATTTCGGTATTTTTGTCTTTCTCTCCCGAGGAGTGACTCCCGGGAACCAATCCTACAAAGCTAGCTAAATGGCCTGTATTTTTGAAACGACTTAAATCAATAATTTCAGTAAGTAGCGTAATAGCTGTTATAAAGCCTATTCCGTGAATTATGCGTAACAATCTCATATTATCAGCATACTTTTCAGTGCGTGAAAGCTCTTTTACTTTTCGTGTCGTATCAAGTAGTAAGACTCGTTGCTCTTCGGCTTGTCGTATTAATAGACTATAAGCTTCTTGTCCTACTAAATCAGTAAGCTGGAGTTCTTTGAGCCATTTCATAAATCGATTCGACCAGTGCGTATTCCTATCTTCAAATTGGGGAGGATACTTTATCCCATAAAAATACAAAAAAGATTTGATTCGCAATTTTAAACGTGTCATATCTTTAACCACTGTTGCCCGATAGCGTACGAGAGATCTCTCATTTAAGCTTGCTAAACTAGGAACATATATGGCTCTTAGTTCACCGTTACGTAATGAGCGACCAAGTTTCAGACTGTCAATGTTATTGTCTTTGTGCAACATCTCTTTTTGAGAAGTCGGAACATCCGCTGCATTAACCACAATGTTATTTATTCCCATTTCAAGGAGTGCGTAATGTGGCCAAAAACCACTGAACCCTGCTTCATAAACTGAATAATAAGTAGCATTGGGGAAGTTTCGATCAAGATAATTACGTAGAATATCTGCCCGAGGAGGTTGATCGAACTTCTTGTGAAATAGTTTTTCAGTAAAAATCGATGCTGTCCAACTTTTTAAATGTAAATCAATTCCGATGAAAACATTTTGTCCTTTGAAATTTAATTCTCTTCTTTGTGTTTGCATAAGTCATAAAGTTTTATTGGTTTTTGAGTGTCATATTTCAAAAATAATAATTCTTTTTGGCTTATGTCTTTTTTAATTCTTAAACTAATAACGAATCTCAAATCAATTAGCCGATACAAACATAGGGACTGAAGGGGAGTTTAAGGGCTAGAAATGATGATTCGAAGTCCATAAAATCCCCTTCAGGGGATTTAGGGGTATAATAAGTCGATGACACTTTCAAATTGAAACTACCTTGAAGTATTTTGTTCTT
>CAKUWM010000515.1 GCA_934699305.1 uncultured Saprospiraceae bacterium
TTCTCCTTTTGAGAATGGTGAGCTTTCAAGCAACTGGAGTCAAAGACAAGGATGGGATGAATATTATAGAACAAAACCTTTTACAGATGCTGGTTTCAGAATTGGCCACACCTTCGAATTAGAGAAAGTAAAATCAGGTTTGGAGTTATTTGCTGGAATGAAAAACCTATTCGATTCGTACCAAAATGACTTTGATACCGGAAAAAACAGAGACAGCAATTATATTTACGGTCCATCTTTACCACGAAGCGTAATCTTTGGCCTACGGTTAAAATCACTTTAAATATCTTTTACCTATGAAGTTTAAACAGGCTGTTTTGATGGTGCTATGGCTGGGGCTTTTTCTTCCCGGTCATAGTTCTTTTGCCCAAAACCCAGCTATCAACTGGGTCACATTTTCACAGCTAAATGATTCTTTAAAGGTTAAGCCAAAACCCGTATTGGTTTATTTTAATGCCGATTGGTGTGGTGTATGTAAAGAGATGGAACATTATACTTTTAAGGACGAGAGAGTAGTTGAAACTTTAAATAAAAGCTACTACGCCATAAATTTGAATGTAGAAACTAAAGATACGATGGTGTTTGGCGACCAAGCTATTGGAAACCAGCGGCTCCAGAACGTAAACCCTGTACATGAGATTGCTTTGCTTATGGCCAGTAGAAAAGACAAACCTTTTTCTTTGCCCGCTATTGTTTTATTAGATGAAAAATTCATAGCTAAAGCCAGGTATTTCCAGTTCTTGGATGCTGATGCGATGAGGGAAGTATTGACTATAAATAATTAGGATTTGGGCGTTTTAACACGCTTTCCGTTCATACACCGCAAGGCATTATTCACAGGCCGGTATCCACTGCAATCGTTAACGCGACTTAAAATACGGAAAAACCAACCAATTTCCGCAGAAAGTAGGGTCGTCTGCGACAGACCCTGCTTTGACAAAATTATCTATTCTATTCTTTCAAACTTCCCTTTTTTGTTCAATACTCTTACAGTAGGCATAGCTCTACTACTGTCTCTTTCCGGTAAAATCTTTTCTATAGCTTCAATAATCTGATTTATAGACTCTCACTGATTTTGACTGTCTAAATGTAAATACAGCTCGTCTAAATATTCTGCTCCGTTAAAAAAATATGCTGTTCTTATAATGAATGGTAGCATCTTAAATGTCTCATCTGAATTGAATGCACATAAAGTTGCATTTTTCCATGCTTCAACATCTTGATTTTGAACTAATGCTGCCATCGTAAAAGAAAAAGCAACTTGATTGAAATCATTTATTTCGGAATAAGAAATCCCTAAATTAAACCAAGCTAAACCTGAAAGCATATCAAGCTTTAATGCTTTTTCTAACTTGTTGATTGCACTTTCTCCTTTCTTAATATTATATCGGCAAGTTGGTTTGCTCCCTTATTATCTCGAACCTGCGATTCAATATTTTGTTCACTAATTATTGACTCAAGACAGATATTTTTTAACACAAATTCATCAATCGGGTTTTCTGAGTTACTGAGATATTCTTCAAATTTGTAATGGGCTTTCTTGTAATTACCTTCAAACATTAGTGAGTTGGCGTAGAATGCCAAGGTATGAATGTCATTTTTCAATTCTACTGATTTAGAATACAACTTAGAAGCCAGTTCATACTTGCCAGAGCGGAACAACATACTTGCTAATTCTGAAAAATAGTAATATTGTTCTAAATAAATTGGAGCAAACTTTCTTGCCAAATTATAGTGATGAATAGATTTTGCGAGCTCATTTTTTCCACAAAAATGGCGTCCGATATTATAGTGCGAAATTCCTATTTGTTGTTTATGGTTATTAAT
>CAKUWM010000516.1 GCA_934699305.1 uncultured Saprospiraceae bacterium
GGCCAAAGCCGATGCAACCAGTTCATTATTTACAGAAACCAAAGAAAAACAAACCATAGGTAATAAGGATTGGGAATTAATAAGTAAAGGAATCAGCCCTTCCTTCATAGCCCTAAATGCAGCTTTTGGTGTGGAGGGCGAACTAAAAGCCTTTAATAAAAATGAATTGTTTTCATTAAACGCAAAGGCCTCTGGGTTGGCAAAGGCAGAACTTATGAGTATTGGATGGCATGGAAATAAGTTTGACTACCAATTTCTTCGAGAAGGTGTTTGGATGGATTTTAAAGCAACAATGTATTTAGTTGTTATGTCAAAAAAATTAGAAACGAAACCATATTATGAAAAAGTGCAATTAATCAATCCCGATAAGCAGGATTAATATAGATAAAAGAAACTCAAGACATGTTCAATTAAAAATACAAATCCTTAAAAATACCATAAATGAAAATTAGATTATTATTAATTGCCGTTCAATTATACGTATACAATGGCAATGCCCAAAAAGATAATCTAGGTTTAGTTGTAGAATACAGCATTCCTATTGATGTCACTTTTAGTGTTTACGATCCACCCTTGCGGATTAATCAGGTTAAAGACCAAAAGGATATTGACTATTCCAATCTACAAGGATTAATACAGTCGTTTTTGTCCGCATCCAACCTCTCGTGATGACGAACATTTTGAAGCCGTAAAAAAAACAGATACAGTTAAAAATTATATACAGCTTGAGTCAGTCTATCAATTTGAATACGAAAATAGGAAGATGGCATATATGAAATATTCATTTATCATGGAAAAAATACCATTCCCTATTGTAGGTATGATGTCAGCGGAATTTTCTAATGGCCGCTATTATATAAGTACCCTGTTAAATCAGCAAGATGTATTTACAATACTTTCCAATTTGGAATCATCGGTTCTAAAACAATTGTTTGTTGGGGAAAGTGATGATAATGATATTAAGTACATTATTAAAAGAACACATCGAAACGGGCATTTTGACATGTTTTTGATGGGTCAAATTTATTCTGAATTAAATTCCAATGAAGCAATTGAAGCTAAAATAAAGGATAAGAGGTTAATTTTAGAAGGATCTGACTACTTGAATGCTACTCTTTCTTCCACGGCCAAAACCTCAAAGTATACAATACTAAATTCATTTGTCCTAAATCAGGCATTATTTTCGAAATATTTGAAGAAGAATAAAAGTGTAATAAACGATGAAGATGGCCTGAAGGCCTATGAAAATCAACCGGAAGCTCTTTTATTAAAAGATTCCCCTATAGACCTACTACATAAATTCGAGTTTGTATCTGGAGGTAAAACCTATTATATCATTAAATATTTAGATGGCAAGACAAAGGTAATTTTAATAAGCAACGGTGGTGGTGAATTTTCGATAAACACCTCCTATCAATTTAGTTCTTGGGTCAACTTTTTCGGAAAGATCAAATCCGACACATTCATTTCAATTTTCAACAATAACACACAGGATGCCAAACTTCAAGAAATCAATAACGCCTTTGCAAAAAACAGCGGTGCATTAAACCTCGACATGGTAGTAGATTACTTTGAACAGAACAGTTCAGATCTTACCAAATATTTAGACTATTAAGAGATTACTGCTGCTATTCAAAATTGCTCAATTTTAAGTAGCGTAAACCAACCTATTTTAAGTAATAGCTTATGAAAACCACAACCCTACTTATCATCCTGTTCCTTTGGAATGGTTCGTTCTGCGTTAAAGCGGAGACTGCCCGTAACTCTATAAATGTGGTTGAAAAACACAATCCCATTCCCAAAG
>CAKUWM010000517.1 GCA_934699305.1 uncultured Saprospiraceae bacterium
CTTTCAGGTCCACAGATTAGATAACCCAATGAAAATTCAACTGCTCCGTTGTAGTTACTTGCCGGAGTCAAAGACGATACGTTCAAGTCATAACTAAATCCGATCGTGAATTGGTTGTAATCCAATCTGGTAGATAAGATAATCGCATCTGTTTCAAGGGCTTTCTGCCAGTGATTAGATATACGAGCCCACAGGCCAAACTGGATAGCTTGACGAGTCCAGCGACTTTTGTCCAACCATAGACGTAGGGAAGTTCCTCCATTAACCTGAAAAGAAGGACCTTGAAAGAAAGTTACGATTCCCGGAACTAAGCTAATCTGGTCGGTTACAGCAAGGTCACCACCTGCATGCAGGGTTATCTTACTGTATAAGGGAACGTCAATGCCTTCGTTTAGGAATGATTGATTAGGTCGTGTGATATGACTATAAGCACCACCCATATAAAAACTGGATTCTTCGTCAAAGACAGAGAACCATAATAAACCGGCACCTAATTCACCAAACCAGAATGAGTTATTGAAGGTGGCTTCATTTTCCTGAGAAGGTGCATTGGCAATCCATGTACCGTCTTTTGCTTGAAGACCCCACTTAGCTCTAAGGAAGTCAATACTTCTGTTGGATGCGCCACCCATGACACCGAAGGATAGATAATGTGCAGATTTTCTGCTGCCGCCTAATCTCTTGCTATAGCTGCCTGAAATCTGTGGAGAGATAGTAGCAAAGCTTAATTCACCTGCTCTGTCACCCCAAAAATTGAAGCCGAAGCCCCAATAATCATAACGACCCACCGTGTTTTTTCTGTCATAAGATGCTGTGAAAGTGTTAAAAGCATTGCTCTTTAATACACTTGCCCATTGGTTTCTATAAGACATAGTGAGTCGATCGGTACAGTTCATGACACCTGTCATCGCCGGATTAAGGTTTAACGGGGATGCATAGAACTGCGAAAAATGAATGTCTTGTGCTTGCAAGGCAAATGAGCTCAAAAGGAAGAAAAGAATTACAAGTAAATGTTTCTGCATTGAAATTAAAATTTTTAACATAATAACTAGTCGGAGTAAAGGTATAAATATTTTAGATATTAGAAATGTTAAAACTTTTTTTATTGTTTTATTTCAATATTTTATTTTGCGTTTTTTGTTGAATATATATATAATATGCGGCTTTACAAAGTATGACCATTATAATTAAAAAGATAATTGTTTTTCAATGAACGCTGCTTACTTAATTTTATTTTATCTTTATTTTTTGATTTTTATGAATTTTTCTACCAAGATTTCTATTCCGGAGGATTATTTTATGAACTGTAAGGATCAATATATCCTGACAGGGTCATGTTTTTCTGAACATATCGGTAATTATATGTCTCGCTGTGGCTTACATGCCTATCAAAATCCTCATGGAATTCTTTTTAACCCTATTTCAATACTGCAAAGTTTGAATAATGGTCTAAAGCAACAATATTATAATGAAGGGACGATACTTCAGCGTGATGGGCTGTACTTTTCATGGATGCATCATAGTTCAGTTTATGATATGTCAGAGAAAGATTTGTTACGACGGATAAACTCTGATATCGATGCGTTTAATTTACACCTAAAATCTTTAAATGTCTTAATAATTACATGGGGATCAGCACATTATTATCGCAATGTTGATAAAAATGTAATCGTATCTAATTGTCATAAACGGCCAGGTCAGTTGTTTGAAAAACAGATGGTAAGGGTGGAAGATATTGTCAACCAATATTCTACCTTTTTTATTGATTTGATTCAAGATGTTCCACAGATTACAGTTGTGTTG
>CAKUWM010000518.1 GCA_934699305.1 uncultured Saprospiraceae bacterium
CGGGGTAGCCTTATACTAAATATTACATAGTAATCACCTTTTGAAAGGTCATTAGGATTAGTAAAAACCTTGAGCCATAAAGAAGATAAAGTTTTATCTTCAAATTGATAAGCACCCATAGTCAAAGAGAGCATAAAGACTATAATAAATAGTAGAATGCCTCCCAGCATAAAGATTTTTAGCTTATTGTGCATACGGGATTAATAACTGATTGAGTGTTTTTATGGCTTCACCCAAGCGGGTGCCCATTTCGGAGAGCAAACCACTGTCCATAACAATTAAAGCTTTGTTGATACCTGCTTTTGTCTTGCTGAGAGCCGGTATTGTATTGAAAATAGCTTCTTTGCCTCCTAAGCTTTTCAGGCTCATGTCAAACATCAAAACAACATCCGGATTAGCATTTAACAAAGATTCTTCTGTCAATGGTTTAAAATCTTGGATTCCTTGAATTGCGTTTTCGGCTCCTGCCATTTCCATTACCGCTTGCATAGGTGTTCCGGCTCCGGCAACCATCAGATTTCCGGCTCCTCTGGCATATATAAATAATACCTTAGGTTTTTTTGTAAATGCTTTTAAATCACTCTTATCTTGATCTATTTTGTCTTTTAGGGATTGGGTGTTGGTATTGCCCACTAAAGTACCAATTTCATCAATTAATTTTTTGGTATTTTCTTCTGACAAACTTGGTTCAAAGGTATGAAAAGCAATTCCTGAGTTTTTCAAATCGGTACTCAGTTTTTCATTAATCTCTCCTTTTAAAGCCAATATCATAGTGGGTTGTAATGATAGAATTGCTTCTGTGGATAAAGAACGGATATGGCCTAAATCTTTTACCGAATCTTTTACATAATCAGGGTAGGTGCTTGTAACGTCACGACCAACTAAAGATTTTCCTTTGCCTAAGGCATAAACGATTTCGGAAAGCCCACCGTTCAAGGAAATGATTCTTTCTGCTTTCATCTCTTTTTCAGTTGCGGTTGTTTCTTGGGATTTGGAATTGTTGCAAGATTGAAAAGCTATCAATGGAAGTAAAAGTAATCCAATTAGTTTAATTCCAAATTTTTGAATAGTCATAGAAATTGTATTTATTTTTGTCAAAACAAACTGCCTCTTTGCCTTATTGTAAAGAGGCAGTTTGAAGATTTTTATGTCATTGATTAAGTGGAGTAGGGCAATTACATTTTAAATCCGTCCACGTGTTGAGAAAGTAAATTATAAATGGCTTTGCGTGCGTTTTCAGCATTAAATTTGTCTCCACAAAATTCTTCTGCAAGGTCAAATTGAGCCATATATAATTTCTCGTCTTCGGTGATTATCACCTCATTGTTTTCAGCGATAAATGTATTCCAAGTATTTCGCACTTCTGCCCAGAAATCTTTTCTATCGTTCCACCAAGCCATCATTCTGTAGCATCATAATCAATTGGATCAAAGCGTTCAAGTCCTTTTTCTAAACAGATAAGAGTTTCTTTATTGTTTTCGTCTCTATGGATTTTCTCATTATCTTGTTCTAAAATCCATCCACCATTTTTGTAGAGTTCGATATGCGAATGACGTCTTAGAATATTGTAATCTTTTCTGCCTGCTGTTGAGATTTCGCGTCTTGGAAGTGCAGAGTCTGCTGTACTTTGCCAGAAATGACGACCATCAACATGATTCCACGTCCCTAAACCTTGATAACGAGGGCAGTCGTCCACCTGATAAACATTTTGCGTCCAAGTTCCTTTTACAAGGTCTTGTGAAATTTTTATCTTTTTCCAATGATGGTCTTTTACTAATTCAAGAATTTCGTCGTTTTCAAAA
>CAKUWM010000519.1 GCA_934699305.1 uncultured Saprospiraceae bacterium
CTTTAAAAGCTTGATGCCAGTCATTATTTGAAAGTTTTAATTTCTTTGAGAATATCTTCCACTATTTTTTTGTCTTTATTATAGAAGTCATAAGCTTTGGTGTTCTTGTAAAGCTGTGCAAGTTCCACTTGTTTCATTTTACTATACAAGCTGTAGCACTTGGCCCGGAGCAAAGCAACTAGTGAGTTTAATTCACGAAAGACAGTTTCACGCGATGAGACCTGCATTTTGTTAATATCACCGTAAGAATAGACGATAACAATAATAAAGGATACCATGTCCCTTGCTGATTTATACACATCAGCCTGCTTATCAAAAAACCAACCGGCGGCCCAGGGATATTTGTATAAAATTTTAAAAGACTTATTCTGGTACTCTATCATTTCATCAAGCGATTTATAAATATTATAGAGTGTGGTGATGTCAGCCGCAACGATGAAGGCAGTTGTTAAGTGCTTATCTATTTTATCAACGATTTTTTTAAAATCATTCTCCGCATTTTTCCATAATAAAACAGTCGCGTGAGAAACATATTGGTTTTGAAGCGCCTCCTGGTTGTCCTTAAAATTGGCTTTATTTTGTTCAACCAGTATCTGTGTATAAGCCATATCCCAGTATTGAGTTTGAGAATAGCAAAATGCAGAAGACATAAAGCTTAGTGCCAATAACACAATAAAACAATATGGTAATTTATTTATGCTTCGCATACAATATTCAATTGACAATTTTCAATATTCCATAATCATCTTTTCCATCTTCCTAAAATGTCTTTTACTATCTGTGCATCCCTGTTCACAAAACTTCCGAATGGATTGAGGGTCTTAAGAATGCCGTTCATTACCGCGTATCTTACCTTGTAATAGGATGAAACCGCATAAGATTCAATAACCCGAAGACTTTCCAAAACCTGGTTTAGGAGAAGGGTTCTCTCGCCTGCATTCATCAGCAGCTTTTCATCTCCAACTTTGAGTATCAGTTCATGGATTTGGTTATAATACTGGATAGCGTGAAGGATCATTTCACGCTGATACTTGACCGCGAAAATCAAAGCCAACGGCTCTTTTTTCGCTTCCTCCATCATCCTCTTTTCAAGGTTATAGACGTTGCCCAAAATCCTCGCTGCATCATAGACCTGATAAGCATTGTTTACTGTAGAACTCACATAAAGCAACCCATCATATAGTTTCTTCTGCCATTTATTTATGAACTCAGTGGTTACAACTGTTGCCGCTTGAAGTTTCTCAATAGCGTTTTGGTTGTCTTTTATTTTATCATAGCTGTTATTCTCAATGATGGCATTGGCAGTCGTAATACCCGCCATTACGGGGTCAATCACGAGTTTCTGTGCCGGAGCGTAAATGGCAATAAATAATGAGACAAAGAAGAAAAGCGATATTTTTTTCATGGCAACATTTATTTACGATGTGAAAGTTTTGCCGGATTGATATATTTTCTTGATGAAATTCGAGAAAGATATACAGGAAGCTTTCATGTCATTCATCATAGTATCCATAGCTTTTTGATAGTTGCCATATTCCTTCAGATAAACTTCGAAAGCTTCCTTTTCGGATCGTTCTGTTGTGTAGGTCAGGTATTCTTCTATCGGTACTTCCACACCATAAACTTCGCCCTCGCTACCTCGCCTGATATACACTTCTTTGAACTTCGAGCGGTTGGATTTATTATCCAATTTATTGATCGTGAAAATTTTTCTTTGCTCCACATCGTTAAGTGAAAGCAGTTTGGCGATGTCCTCAAAACTGTCTTTGAATTTAGCCTGATCTAAAAGACA
>CAKUWM010000520.1 GCA_934699305.1 uncultured Saprospiraceae bacterium
GGCTTACCCCGACCGATATTCAATGCAGCCTTAAAGCGAACTGCATCAGGCAGGTGATATGATGGAATCATTTTTTTTACGTTCCTAATAACGAAATTGACAATTGTTCCTTTTAATCCACCCAATAATCCACCTATTGAACACAATACAACATGCTTAATCTCTGTCTCATCTATTATCTGTTGAAGGTTATAGGCAAAATTCTCTGCAATGACAATGGCCGTCACACCAGCATCCTGAAACTGCAATTTCATCTCACGGGGTGTATAAAGAGGATTAGTATTAACGACTATTACACCTGCCCTCATTGCTCCTATAAGTGCTATCGGATATTGAAGAATATTGGGCATCATCAATGCTACCCGATCTCCCGGTTTTAAACCTTTAAAAGCTAAATAAGCAGCGAATTCATCCGCCATTTTATCCAATTGGCTGTATGTAAGCTTTTTATCCATACTGATAAAAGCGACACCATCTCCATACTTTTTTAAAATACTATGCAGATATGAATTTAAATCGGGAAATGTAGTAAAATCAACTTCATGAGGGATATTATGTGGATAATTTTTTAACCAAATTTTTTCGTGCATAGGTAGCAAAGATAATTTCTGCAATAAACAAGATTCTTTCAAGCGCAAAATTAAGAAAATATAATATATTACCAATAATTATTCTATGTATTTTAAATTCTGCATAATTTATTATTACTTATTTATAAAAATTGCTTAACATAAATTAATTTTTAAGAATTAATTTACCCTTTTTTCAGAAAAACCGTATTTTTTCAGGGTCAATTTCAATTTACAATTCTTTTTACACCAACATACAATATTCACATTTAGTGTTTGAATTTTACATTATTTTTATCATAAATTTATAATTATCGGCTTTTAAATCCAATGCGACTTACTTTATACTTATTCAAATGGAAACCATGATTTTACGGAAAGCTTTGTTTAATGATTTACAGGACATTTGGTTGATTATTCAAGCTGCTATAGAAAGACGAAAAAAGGATGGAAGCACTCAATGGCAAGACGGATATCCTAATGAAAATACGATTAAACAGGATATTGCATTAAATCATGGTATGGTTTTAACTGATAATGACCTAATTTTGTCTTATGCTGCTGTAATATTAGATAATGATCCTGATTATAATTATATTGAAGGTAATTGGTTAAATGATGAGAAATATACGGTCATACACCGCGTCGCAACTTCAGACAATATGATTGGAAGAGGGCTGGCAACTAATTTATTCATTCTAATCGAAGATTATTGTATCCAACAAAATATATTTAACATTAGAGTGGATACCAACTTTGACAACTATTCAATGCTCCACATTCTGAACAAATTAAATTATACATATTGTGGTCAGGTTTACCTCAGAGGTGCTGCAAGACGAGCCTATCAGAAAATCTTAAAACACCCTTTTTAAGCTATTGTATGATATTTTGGAAAAACTTTGATTTTCCCAATCTGAAATATTGCTATTGACACAACACTACATATCAACATGATAATATAGATAAGGTGCCCACCATGGTGAGGAATAACATTTACTATACCTGTTACTATTGCACCCATTCCAAGCTGCAATGCTCCCATCAAGGCAGATGCTGTGCCCGCATTCCGACTAAATGGCTCTAACGTCATTGCCGAGGTATTGGGAAATATTAAACCCAACATGGATAAAAACAGACAAATAAAAAGTACTGTTGTATAGAGATTAACCCAACCAGCTTCGTACATGAACAACATGACTATACCGATTACACAT
>CAKUWM010000521.1 GCA_934699305.1 uncultured Saprospiraceae bacterium
GACGAACGCAAAGCAAACGAAGCACGAGAAACACGACCACCAACCAAAAACGAAGAAACACGGAACACACAGGCGGATGTCTTGTCCTAAAATAGGTTTACACATTTATTCACTCAAAAAATGTGTAAACATGAAAAAGAAAACTAAGAATTTAGGGTTTAAACACCCTGCAGAATTTAGCTGGGATGATCGTAAAGCGATTATCGAAGAGTATCTTCAAACCGGCATATCTAAAAAAGATATTTGGCGTAAATTCACGGGTCAAGAACAGGAAAAAGGGCAACTATTACGATGGATGCGCCAACTTGGATTTGATATCCCTCCAAATAGAACTATCTTTGCTTCAAAGAGTTTTATGGCTAAGAAAGAAAAAGAGGATTCTTTAAAAGAAATTGAGCTAAGGGAAAAAATTACCCAATTAGAGAAGGCTTTAGCAGACTCGGAACTACAGGCAACTGCTTATAAAACAATGATTGAAGTTGCAGAAGAGGAACTTAAAATTAATATTAGAAAAAAGTCTGTCACCAAACAATCTATCAAATGAAACAGCATTACCCTAAAATAGGGTTAAGCAAATTATGCCGATTGTTTGGTGTAACTCGCCAGGCATACTATCAAAGTTTTTATAGAAATGAATTTATAGAAATTGAACAAGAATTAGTTTTAAAGGAGGTAATTTCCATTCGCAAAAACCATCCACGTATTGGTACTCGAAAACTCTATATTATGTTAGAGAACTTCATGTTGGAACATCAGATTAAAATGGGTAGAGATGCATTATTTGACTTACTCTCTTCACATAATATGTTGATTAGAAGGAGAAAAAGAAAGATTATAACAACTTGGTCAAGCCATTGGATGAAAAAATACCCAAATTTAATACGTAATTTAATTCCGAATAGAGTAACTCAATTATGGGTAAGTGATATCACCTATTGGAAAACGGAAGCCGGATTGTTTTATATTTCATTGATAACAGATGCTTTTAGCCATAAAATTGTTGGCTATAACATTGCTCAATCAATGGAAGCTATAGAATGCTTAAATGCCCTTAAAATGGCATTGAAAGAAGAAGATGTTAAGCCGGGAAACCTAATACATCATTCGGATCGGGGAAGCCAATACTGTAGTTTTACTTATGTAAAGTTATTGCAGGATTACCAAATCCAAATAAGTATGACGGAATCAGGAGATCCTTTAGAGAATGCTATTGCAGAACGTGTAAATGGTATTCTTAAGGAAGAGTATCTAGATTGCTATGAAGTTGTCACTAAGGAAGAGGCTGAAAGACTTTTGAGGAGTGTAATTGAACTTTATAATAAAGAACGTCCTCATATGTCTATGGGAAATTTAGTTCCAGACAAAGTTCATTCTGGAGCAATAAATAGAGGTGATAAGCAATGGAAAACTTATTACCAAAAAGAATCTCATAATGGAGAGCTCCAATGCACTTCGTAGGTTTTTTTAGGCATTTTGACCTCTGAAGTATCAATAAAAATAGGACTAAACAAGTTAGTCCCATTTAACAAAGCTAATACTTCGTCGGTCATCGATTTATCCCTGACAAGTTGCGCCTCCGCAGAGCTTGTTTCCGTTTTAATCGATAAATGAAAAGATAATAAATGTAAATGTATTTTAGGATTAAAATAAATTGTAAATTTGTACTAGGATTAAAGCAAAAAGTGTAAACTTTTTTTAGGACGATACAGGACGGAAAAGCAGAACGCACGGCACTATCAACGCCCAAAGCACAACCGACACCGACCGAAGCCGAAAGCCCACCCA
>CAKUWM010000522.1 GCA_934699305.1 uncultured Saprospiraceae bacterium
GGCAAGGGTGCTTTTCCCACCAACTTGTCGAAGGTGATTCTGCCGCCAATGGTATGAAAGCCTATTTTTTCTGCCGCTTTGCTTATACCCAACAACGACACCCCATCGTGTCCTATAAAACAGTTCTCACGCAAATATTCCAACGTGTAGCGCTTGCCGTAGTGTTCAGAAATCATGGCCAGGCAGGCAGGACCGCAGTCCATGGAGTCGGGTTGTTTGGTGAAAGGGAAGGGCATAATTATAATAGAGTTATATTCACTTTGTATCTTCAATTTTATTATAATCCTGAATACTTGTCGTGCGTTTTACAGTTACTTTTCTCCCCCCCCTAAAGAAATAAGTAAGCATTAATTGGAAATATTGCTCATTGGTTTTATTAGTTGATTTAGACCAAAATTCCGGTGTATCAGTTTCGAGAACTCTACCTCGACGAAAGAGTTTAAAGTTTAACTTTCCTTCCAATTTGTCATCGAAGAACTTTTTATACAAACTACCCCTTACTTCATAAACCGTATGATACACTCTATCAGTAAAACGAAATGTCGGCTCATAGTATCCTTCAAGCGTTGCACCGGAATTTTTCGTAAAAATGAAGTTATTGTTGATAGAATAATAATATTTGGATTGATTTTTCACTTTATAAGACGGCGTTTCAGCAGAATAAGAAAGATAACGTCCCACCGCTTTCAATTTCCACGATTTTAAAATATCAAATCTTCCTTCTATTCCAACACCCAACATTATTTCATTTTTCCCATTTCTAGGAATAGTGTAGCTTAGCAACGGATTATTGTTATCAATTTCTGTGGCAAAATAAATTGGAGCACGGCCATACATATAAAGGCCGTTAATTGTAAACATATTAAACAACTCCAACACAGCCATTGCCATATTTTGTTTGGGTGAAATTAAATCTGGATTTCCTGTGGTATAAAAATATTCGCTGCTGTATCTTTTGTAAGGGCTTATTGCACTATAAGGGATATCATCAATGCTCCTTTTATACGACAATATAAACATATGCCCTTTTTTTTCATTGAGTATATAGAGTAAATCAACAGAGGGGAAAATACTCCATTCTGATTTTGAGTTATTTACACTTCTATCTAACACTTTGTATCCTATTTTATTTTGCTGGACTCTCAATCCCAATTGATATTGAAGTCTATTTTTACTCCCCGTATATTCAGAGTAAAACGCCGGCATGTGTCCGAAAGATTGCGCCTTTTCAGAAATATGTGGATCATCTGTTAAGTTATAATCCGTATGAATAAAACGATAATTCAAGCCCGTAATCAGCAAACGATCGCTCGAAAACGCTTTTTTAAAATAAGTATCCGCTTCAATCATATTGGTATTTTGTTGAGAATGACCTCGGGTTATATCCGGTGTGGAATTAGTAAAAACAGATGATTTAACTTCATCTTTTTCGTTATTCCGAAGATAATCTGTTGTTATTACAAATTCACTGCCTTTATCATCTACACTCCAATTGTATTTTGATGTTATTTGATACCTATTGTATGAATATGGGGTTTCAACGGAGGATTGTTGGTTTTTTGCAATACCGTTCGATAAAGTAGTAGAAACAATATTGTTGACTGGATTTGCCTTATTTGTTGATATATAGAATGATGCACCGAGAGTCTTATCGGCACTCAAATCATAGGTTAGGCTCAAGCGATTGTAGAAATTGCGGCTCCAACTTCTGAACTCTTCGGTTGAATTTATTGTCGTTCCTGTTGTTTTAAACTCTCGCTGTTCTTCAAAATCTCC
>CAKUWM010000523.1 GCA_934699305.1 uncultured Saprospiraceae bacterium
GTGTAGCGAAGAGGAGACGATGCGTTCACATTGCAGAAACAAGTCTGTCGTAGTTTCAATACAATTAGTCATCAAATCAATGACAATAACACGATCATCATTTACTTGTAAATCCTTGACAAACTTATAGTCAGAGTAATGCGGCACTATGCCCAACTTATAGCTTTTCTTTACTTTTGGAGTGTAATATCTTGGTAGCAATAATGCCGGGTCTCCATAAACCTCTGGAACATCATATCCTTGCGACATCAAGACTCTTCGAGTTTGTGGTCCCCTAACGGCCAAGAATTTTGCGCTTTCAACTTGTTGGTCTGATTGAATAATACCACTTCCCCAAACGATACATTTAGAGTTTACATGAGCCAAGATGCTTCCTGCAGTTAGATAAATAGGCTGTAACAAATCTCTAATATATCTCCGTTTAGGATGCGTCCAAACCACTCTTTTATTAGAGATTTTTTCTACGAGATACGCTCCTATTAAATCCCCATAATTCTCCTTGGTTTTTCCCATGAGCCGAGGCTCGCTCCACCAAAATAGGCGTATAGTTTTAAACAGCATCATTTCTATCAGTATCGAGATTAATTGTAAATTTCAGCTGCTTCAGATCTTCTGAAACCTCATAAGCATAATTATGGTCACGATAGCGAAACACGATTTCTTTTAATATAAGATCATTTATTGCTTTCATGGTCATAAAGGGTTGGGTCTGTTTTCCCATAGCCTTTTTAATCTGGTGCTTTAGTGAATTAAAATACGGGGCCTCTCTTATTACAACTTGAATAACCGAACCTGAATACGTATAAATTGCTGCACCAAAGAAATGTTCTATATGCGATGAAATGTTGTCCAGATGAACTTTGAATTTTGGATCTTCAAGAATGATGGCATCATCTTTTCGATAGCAACGTCCCCATGTTTTAGGATTGGGATACACAATCTTTTGATCCTTATGCCATAAAAAATGACGTTGGTTAATGCGCAATACATTTTTTAATCGTGGCATTACAGTAAGTTGACGGTCTTTCTCTTGAGGATAGCGTTCATGCCATTGATGGTAAAGCAAAAGCTCATTACAGTTATTCGATGTAACTCCGGATAATAATACCCTATAATTTAAGTCTTCGTCTTCAGAGCCATAAAAGTGGAAAAACTCGTCCAATCCACCAACGGCTTCTAATGTAGATTTTGGAAACAATCCAATCCCAAAGGTATCGCCAATATGGGTGGTTTGAACACCATTTAATTGCAAGTGTTTTTGTTGTTCTTTTGTTATCCGCTGGGAAAGATAAC
This sequence comes from uncultured Saprospiraceae bacterium, assembly GCA_934699305.1. Taxonomy (GTDB): domain Bacteria; phylum Bacteroidota; class Bacteroidia; order Chitinophagales; family Saprospiraceae; genus Parvibacillus. The sequence continues at coordinate 1,294 of CAKUWM010000523.1, forward strand.
CTATTTTAAAAAGTGAAAAAGACTTTGGATTCGATAGTTTTAAAGCGGTTTCCAAAAAATTTTTAGTAAACAAAACATCGACATCCGCAGTAATTATATAATCACTTTGGGCCTTTCTTAATCCATAATTTATAGCTTTACTTTTGTTCCATAGTAGGCCGGGGTGACCAACATAGTAATAAGTGGCAAATGTAAATCTGCTGACTATCTCTTTAACTTTATGTGCGTAACTGTCTTGACTACCATAATCAATAAAAATTACATTAAAACTATTTTGAGTTTGTGACTTTAAAGATGTTAGCGATAACTTTACACGGTCAACATCGCGATCTCTGAAGGCAAATATGATTTGTACTGGAATGGACAAAATGTATCTATTAGAATTTTTAAGTTATAAATTTCAATTTCAAAAAACTTTAATCTTTTAAACAACAAAATCAGTTAAGCTTTAATTCTTGTTTTCCTTCAATATAATTG
>CAKUWM010000524.1 GCA_934699305.1 uncultured Saprospiraceae bacterium
TTCTCCCTCCCTGAGGTGGCACGTTGACATCTGTGCCTTCGAGCATTTTTAAAAGAGATTGTTGGACGCCTTCGCCGGAAACGTCCCTTGTAAGGGAAGGATTATCGCTTTTTCTGGCTATTTTATCTATCTCATCGATATATACTATGCCTTTTTCAGCCATTCTAACATCGTAATCGCAGACTTGTAGAAGTCTGGTAAGGATGGATTCAACATCTTCTCCGACATATCCTGCTTCTGTAAATACAGTAGCATCGACGATTGCAAAGGGGACGTTGAGCATTCTGGCTATACTTTTAGCCATTAAAGTTTTACCGGTACCTGTTGATCCAACGAAGATGATGTTGGATTTTTCAATTTCAACGTCTTTATCACTTTGACCTAACCGCTTGTAGTGATTATATACCGCTACAGCCAGTGTTTTCTTTGCTTGGTCTTGGCCTATGACGTAGTTATCAAGGTATTCTTTTATTTCCTTAGGTGTTCTGTCAGAAAGGTTATTACTGAACAGGTCATCATCAGGTGTACGATCTAATATCTCTTGTTCAATAATATCGTATGCTTTCTCAACACAGGATTCACAGATATGCCCATCCATTCCTTCTATCAAAATGATGACATCATTTTTATCTTTTCCACAGAATGAACATCTATGAGAATCTTTGATTTTTGCCATGTTACATTAACTTTATTGAAAAATATATATCGATAGGACTTACCCACCGATATATATACTTTATAACAGCTTATTCTTTAGATGGTTTTGCTGGATTGGTTTTGTCCAATACTTCATCAACCAGCCCATATTCCTTTGCTTCATTGGAAGTCATCCAATTATCACGGTCGCAATCTCTTTCGATGGTCTCATAGTCTTTGCCGGTATGGACAGAAAGTATGTCATATAGCTCTTTCTGCATTTTTTTAATCAACTTGTAAGAGATTTCCATATCTGAAACCTGACCTTCCATTCCACCAAGAGGCTGGTGGATCATCACACGGCTATGGTATAAACATGTTCTTTTCCCTTTCTTTCCGGCAGCAAGCAACACTGCACCCATTGAGGCAGCCAAACCGGTACAGATGGTAGCAACATCCGGGGTGACGTATTGCATTGTATCGTATATCCCGAGGCCGTTAATAACTGAACCTCCCGGACTATTGATAAACATTTGAATGTCGCGCTTGGGATCTGTGCTCTCCAAAAATAAAAGCTGAGCCTGAATAACATTGGCAACATAGTCATTGACCGGAACGCCCATAAAGATGATTCTATCCATCATTAGCCTTGAAAAAACATCCATTCCTACAACATTCATCTGCCTTTCTTCGATGACAGTTGGCGTAAAACCATGGATATTAGGAACCGATACTTGCATGTATTTGTCCAAATGCATGCCGCTCATGTTCAGGTGCTTTGTAGCATATTTTCTAAATTCATCTTTTGAAAACATATACAGTTCTTTGATTTATTGATGATAATAATGGATAAATAATTACAATCAAAAAAAGTTCATTCATCCTAAATTGTATTTAAAATTTAGAATGAAAATAAATTAGAATACACAATTGTGATATGTCTGATTTTTCTATAGAAGTCTTATAAAACCTTAATTAATGTTGATGCCCATGGTCATGGTCATGGTCGTGGTCGTGGTCATGGTCATGCTGGTGCTCATGTTGAGGATATTCGAATGATGTAGCTATGGAACTTAGGTTTTTTTGTATTTCAATGAATTCTTCCCTATTCACTTTTACACTTTCCAAATTAA
>CAKUWM010000525.1 GCA_934699305.1 uncultured Saprospiraceae bacterium
CCTTTTTCTTTGCTAAACCTTGCAATAGTTATGAATTTTAAGGGAGGAGTTTTAATATCACTTTTTACTTCAAATTCGTTTGTAATAGGATTGTTGATAACAATCAACTTTTCAATGTTTACGTTGTAATGATTTTTTATATCAACTAACATATCATTTGATTGGCATATAATTTTCTCAAAAAGACTGAAACGTTTGTTAGAAAAAAGGTTAAGAATGATGTTTCTATTAGTATGTTTAAATAAATTGGCATCAACACTAACTACTGTTGATTCTCGTGCTATGAATTTAGTTTTTGGAAAAAACAATGATAGATATGCCATTACTGCATTTAAGTGGCCAATGACACTTAAAACTATATCAGGCTTGTTCTTCTTTAAGTATTTATATAGTAAAGGAATTCCTTTTAAAACACGGGATTTTTCTAAGAAAATAACATTTACATCCTTTATGTCATAAGCTGAGTCTGCAGAATGACCTATTACTAATAATGTTACTTTAAATTGACTTTTATCAATATTTTGAGCTAAATATGAGATTATACGTTCAGAACCTCCCGCGAAAAGAGTGGGTAAAACAAAAGTAATTTTTATTGGCTTATTTAATGACATATCTTTGATTATGTTTTAACCATTGTTTCAAAACTAATAGTTTCCATATTAAGACATAATGATTCCAACTGCCATCCATATGTTGTTGAATTTGATTATTAACTTTTTCAGCATCAATACCTGGAATCTGAAGTAAACTTTCATTGTTCAATTCTGTAAGTACATAATCTTTTAAATCCTCCCTAAACCATACTTTAAATGGCATTGTAAATCCTGCTTTTGGTCTATCAAAGATATGTTTTGGGACATATTGATATAACAAATCTTTTAAGATTCTTTTTTGATTACTACCTTTAAATTTAAAATCAGTTGGCAATGTTTGAGCAAATTCGATAATGCGGTAATCCATGAGCGGTGATCTAGCCTCTAGCGAATAAGCCATAGTAGCTCTGTCTACCTTAGTGTTTATGGTCCAGTTTAAGTAGGTCTTTATATCAAAATCAGATACACGTTCTAATAATTTTTTTTAATTATGCAGGAGATATTTTAATTCATTTATATCCTTACTGTTCAATTGAGAAACAGCAGTCAGAGAGTCTAAATAAGCTGAGTTTATAGATTTATATTTCATAAACTCAGAAATAATTTTTAATCTATAGTTTGGAAATAGAGATACAAAATTAGATATTATTAATCTTGCAGGATAAGGTATATTCATAAATTTAGATCCTTTATTAATCCAATCATAGCGATGGTAACCCATAAAGACTTCATCACCAGCATCTCCGGAAAGGGCAACAGTAACTTGTTTTTTTGTGTGCTTTGCTAAGAGCATTGAAGGAATTGCCGATGGATCGGCAAAGGGTTCATCGTAATAATGATGAAAATTGTCTATTAAGTCAATACCTTCATTATAACTACATTCAATAATATTATGTTCTGTATTTAGATGATCTGCTACTTGCTTGGCATAAATACTTTCATCAAAGCCTTTGTCATTAAATTTAACAGAAAAAGTTTTTACTTTTGTTTGTGATGTTTCCACGGCCATTGCAGCTATTAAGGATGAATCAATACCTCCTGACAGAAAAACACCAACAGGAACATCTGCAAACATCCTTATTTTCACAGCATCTGAAAGAATGTTTTTTAACTCTGTCTGAGCTTCGGTATAGCTACCTAAAAATATATTTTTCCCTATATAATCTATATCCCA
>CAKUWM010000526.1 GCA_934699305.1 uncultured Saprospiraceae bacterium
GGTGAGGATCTTCAACAAATAGAACAGTTGAAAGAAAGGATAGATGAACTAAAAAATTTGATCGTTACCCAGCCAACAGAGGTAAAGCAAGAGAAAAGGATTTTACTTTTCCCGGAACACGACACAAAAGAATATTACGGAACCGTTCTGCGATGGATACTATATATCATTATCGCGACTTATGGATTCTTTTTGTTGAAATATTTAATTGATCTGCTAAAGATTCAACAATGAGAACTAACACTTACTTTGTACCTTGGAACTAACGCTTTTTGTAAAATAACAATGAATGGCTTTTCTAAGATAGTCCATTTGCGTACACTATAGTTGTAACTAAAAAAAATGAAGTATAGAATCCGAAATGATAGATATTGTCAAGTTCTCAATTGGAGTATTTTTGGCTATCGGCGGTTGGGTAACCAACAGCCGCGATAAAAAGTTTCGTTCCTGCTTTCATAGTTTTAACCGATTGGATAAACTTCGATTTTATTCCCCTATATCAATAATTGCCAACTGAAATCAAGCAAAATACTTATTCTGTTTCTGTAGTTACCGTCCAAAGAATCTGTGTTCGTACAGTCCTACCTGAAGATGATAAAAGCTGCGCTGATGCTAATAACGTCAAGCCGCGCTTTCATGAAACTGATTGTTAGCGGTTCAGGCTTTTGTCAGTATATAAACGGTATCAACATTTTTGTGTGGTTTGCATAGTCGTCATAACCTTTGCCATATTTGCCTTTCAGATATTTGTCAAGTTTGGGTGCGTTGTAAAAAGCGAATAAACAAAAAAGAAAAATCGGAATACTCACCGCATACCAATTCCTTGTAATAATCGCATACGCTGTCACCCAAAGCATATCGCCAAAGTAATTGATATGTCTGGAATATTTGAAGAATCCTTCAGTATAAATTCTTCCTTTGTTGTCAGGATTCTGTTTCCATTGGTTACGCAGGATCTCTCCGCCTGTGTTCAACACACATCCGACAATAAACAGGATTATTCCAAATATGTCAATAAAGTCAATAGGTTTAGAAGTCGGCAAAGCAAATAAGGCAAACCCGACAAAATATAAAGCAAAGGCAAACGGCACACTAAAACTTTCTTCCCAGGGGATTGCTCTTTTCAGTAAAACCGTCATCATAAACGCAAATCGAAAAAATGTAATAACGCTAAATGTGAAAATGATCATTCGTCTGCCGGTAAATTCGATTGCATTGTGAATGTGTAAAGTGTTTTCAATCCAGGTTCCTCCCTCCCGGAAAAGTATCCAAAACGATAACCATAGTATTAGAATTTCAAGAACGTGAATAATCACTTTTTGAGGTATGCTTTTGCTGTGTTGTCCGTATAGCTTCATTGCAACTATCTTCTAAAGTTGTACTATGTCATTACTTGCAGAACCCTTCCTTTTGCCATATTCTACTTCGTGAATAGTAAATTTACAAAAATCGAAGTGCAAATTATACAGCATTTCGACCTTTATAATTATGAAATTCAGTTTCGGTTATTAAATGACCGTCAGGGTAGCGCCGCTCCTTTTAGGGGAGATCATAATGATAACGGTCTATCGTTCTTTACACATTCACCCACATGCGTTACCTCCCTTACATCAATTAGATGCGCGGCTTCTACCAGCTTTATCAAATGGATGCATACTGTTAGCGGGGCTGTTATAGCGGTAGTATCACTGTTCAGGGCATTCTCCACTACCTGCTCCCAGCACTGCAGCCAGTTACCGAGCGACCGGTAGCTGAAAAACTG
>CAKUWM010000527.1 GCA_934699305.1 uncultured Saprospiraceae bacterium
GCCACTATAACCCATAAAATAGTTTTAAATATACGTAGTTCTACTTATAGGAAAGTTTAGGGAAAGGTGGTAGATTGGAGGTTGAAAATTTGGAGCAATATAAATAACTAAAGTTGCTATAATTGGCACAAAGAGAGCTGATATGAGCACTTTTGATGCTTTTATATACAAGTTGGCAATAATTAAAAAAAACTATGGCGCACAAATGCTTTATTACATTTAAAACAGAGGACATCCAATACAAAAATTTCATTAGAGATGAAATGAATGTTGATATGATTGATAAATCCCTAAATGAGCCTATTAATTCAGATGACGAGGATTATATAATGAGAAAAATCAGAGAAGATTATTTATCGGATTCAACAGTTACTATTTGTCTAATTGGGACAAGAAGTTCTGAAAATTTAGGTTGGAATGAACAAAGGTTTATAAAACGAGAACTTCAAGCTTCGCTCTATAATGGTCAATTTAATTCAAAAAGTGGAATTTTAGGTATTGTGTTGCCTTCAATGTATAATTCAATATACACAGGTTCTGGAATTTGTAGCACTTGTGGAAATTCTCATACTTACATTGCTATCAATGATGCAACCATTGTAAAAGAATTTAGTTATAATTACTATATACCAAACAATAAATGCTCGTGGTCTGATGAAGATAAATATTGCGTTTTAGTTAAATGGTCAGATTTTGAGAATACACCGAATTATTATATTGACAAAGCGTTTGATAAAAGAACAAGTGAAATTGCTGAAAAAACTAAAGTACGTCCATAATGGAATTTAAAGATTTTCCTAATTACTATCAAGCATCCGATAGCGCATCAATAAGCTCTCAAACTAAATATTTAAATATTATAAGAGCAGATTTGATTGCTATGATTGTAGCAGCACTATTAGCAATTTATAGTTTTCAAGAAATAAATTATAAATTAACAATATATGTAATATCTGGACTGGCTTTATTGGTCGGTTTGATTTTAACAGTAATCTTAAAAAGCAAGAAATTTGAAGATGTTTGGTATCAAGGTCGAGCACTTGCCGAATCTTGCAAAACCTTAACTTGGAGATTTTCAATGTGCGCCGAATATTTCGAAAAAGAGCTGAACACAGATATTGTAAGAGAAAGATTTGTGGAAAGAATAAAAGATGTTGTAAACGAATTTAAGGATTTATCAAAATCTATGGATTCTAAAATTTTGAATAAAGAAATTATTACAGACAATATGATAGAATTGAGAAATCTATCTACTTCCAAGAGAAAAGAATACTATTTAAAGAATCGTATTGAAGACCAAAAGAAATGGTATTCGACAAAGGCAGAATGGAATAAAAGAAGATATGATAATTGGTTTTCAGTAATAATAATCTCTCAATTTATAGCGATTATAAGTATTGTTATTTTGATAAAATTCCCAGATAGTAATTGGAATTTAATTGGGTTATTAACAACAATTTCTTCTTCAGCAATTAGTTGGTTACAGATTAAACAACACCAAGAACAAAAACAAGCTTACACAACCGCATCAGAGGAATTAAATTTCATTAAAGAATTATCATATAAAGTTCAAACTGAAAAACAATTATCTGAATTTATTTTAGATTCAGAAAATGCAATATCACGAGAACATACCTTATGGTTAGCTCAAAGAAGAAAATAACACGCGGATAATAACTATTGCCAATAACTAAGCATTCGTGTGGTCGGTACGACCCAACATGAATGCAGTGTTGACTGAACCGGAGCTTTTCGGTT
>CAKUWM010000528.1 GCA_934699305.1 uncultured Saprospiraceae bacterium
CTTCAACAGTTTTTAATTCGTTTGGAGAAGAATAGCCTTTCCATGGCTCGGGTAGCTTTTCAACGTCATCAAGCTTAACCGGTTGATAATTAATTAATATATTGTTGTTTGCATCTGTCAATTCGGTGTAGAGATTGTTGATATCAAAAGTCTCTTTAAGTGAGATAATTTCAGAAAAAGGATTGTCGGGTGAGATTGATATTGCTTTTTCAAATATGACTTTTTCCTTATTTTTTAAAATTATCTTTGCTTTATCTACCTTTTGAGTAGAATAATAACCGAGATAAACACTATTCTTTTTCTCTTGTTCAAGATTTACCGCTCCATTGAGATTTGCATTTTTAAAACCTTTTATACCCTTAACAGGATACCAATATTGCTCCCATTCTTTTACTTCATTGGGTCTTATCCAACTATAATCGGGTTGATTGTCAGAGTAAGCTCCCACCATAATTTCCACATACGGTCCGTCATTTTCAGTTAAAATAGCTTCGGTAGCTTGTCCTCTTGCCCCGGATCCCCATTCCCATAATTTGGCTCCTCTTACTATATTGTGATCTCCAATGTGTACTGTGCCGGCATTTTTCCCGTGATCGTAGCCTCCCATGAAGTCTTCCTGTAGTTCGTGGACAAAAAAGGAATTTGACTCTTTTACATTTTCCCACCAACTAATATCTACCTCGTCAGTGAAGTCAGCGCCTCTAAAAACTTCTTTTGAAATAGGCCAACGCGCAAAATCGGTTTTAGAATGAAAGGTAACCACTTGTGCGCTGGGAGGAAATATGGTTTGATAATCTTTGTTAGTATGCGTTGCAACATTGGCCCAATACAGAAATGTATGGGTAAGAGGTGTTGCATTGTGAATTCTCCCCTGAGCTTTGAAATAGGATTTACCCGGAAACAACGTGATGCCGATGCTCCATCGCATACCGTGTCGTGGTTCATGTTCTCCAACCCACACCGTTTTGCTTCCATCCGCATTATCCACAGTTGTGTAATTCATTGGTAAGTATGTCGAAGGTCTGTGATGATGAAGAACGCACCATTCAATTCCACCGGATACCCATGCTCCCGTCATACCAATATTAGACGGCTTAACTACATTGTTCTTGTAAATAAAATTATAATTATTTGACTTATCTGTGGCATAATAAAGCTTTCCACCTATTTCCGGCAACATACCTAACTCAACGTATTCGTTACTGAGAATTACAAAATTCCACGGTTTTTCAATTCGCTCGTGTGTATATTGATCGTTAAGTTTTAGTGGATAGTAGTGCCGTGAGGCTCCTTGATAGGCTTCGTTTGTGAAAAAAATAGGCGCTTTTTCGGATGCCGCAACAGGATAAGTGGGCATTACTATTGCTTTTTCTTCAAGGGAAACTTTGGATTGTGGATATACTGAGAAGAGTACACACAGAAAACAAATTATAAATGAAGTTTTTTTAATTATCATGACCATGGCGGTTTTATTGAATGTTTATTATTGTATTATTGCTTTTTGATTTGTTGGGGATATATTACCTAAATGAATATCTAAGATTTTTTCATGTGTTTTAATGGCTTGGTTGATTAGCTCGATGTAGGGTAAATCGGTAACATCCAAGAAACCTATATTATAGTTCTCACCATCGAAACGCCCTGTTGAAGGCTGATCCAACCATTGAAACCAGTGAGTACCTATTACAGAAGGATGAGCAGCTGCATTTTCTACATAATAGCTGTATGCAACACCTCTTTCTTTCTGATTAACAGT
>CAKUWM010000529.1 GCA_934699305.1 uncultured Saprospiraceae bacterium
GCTGAGGACAGTGCAGGTAGAGCCAAAGAGGTTGCTGAGGAAATCGCTTTAATAAAGGAACACGAAGAATGGATGTGTAGCCTTTACCAGATGGGCGAAGATGGTTTGTTGCCGAAACGCATCACTCACAACGATACGAAATTCAACAATATATTATTTGATAAGGATGATAACGTAATCTGTATCATCGATTTAGATACAGTAATGCCGGGCTACGTGGCTTATGATTTTGGCGATGCCATTAGAACTTTGGTAAACACGGCCGAAGAAGATGAAGCAGATTTGACCAAGATTAATGTAAATATGCCTTTATTTAAGGCTTATACCGATGGTTATTTAAAAGAAGCTGTTCATTTTTTAACTAAGGAAGAGCTAAAATCACTGTATTTTGCTGTTTTTCTTTTCCCTTACATGCAGGCAGTCCGGTTTTTAACAGACTATTTGCAAGGTGATACTTATTATAAGATTGCTTATCCGGAACATAATTTAGTGCGCACCAGAGCGCAGTTTAAGCTTTTCAAAGAATTATACGCACAGAAAGACGAAATCTGTAAAATCTTGGAAGAGAGTGCCACAACTGCGATTGGTTAATCCATGTCTCAATGCTTAATAGATTATCATTTTTAAAGCTTTTTCCTGCGGGGGTACTTGGTTTAAAAACACCTAGTCTCTTTACCTCACCGTTGCCCAATACAGCCGATCCCAGACAAGAGTTGATTTATGAAAATGCTTTATCGAGTCCACTTGACATCCAGAACTTTCGCTTAGAAGGAGAAGCAAAATTGACTTTCGAAAACGGAAAGTTGCAAATGCAGAATATGCTAGATCCTGCCGAAGGTCAGAAAAGTAATTATGTACTTTGGTGTGATCAAATATTTCCTAAAAACATCGCTATAACTTGGAAATTTAAACCTTTGAGTGAGCCTGGTTTAGCCATGCTATTTTTTGCAGCGCAAGGCAAAAGTGGCCAAAATATGTTCGACCAAACTCTAGCAAAAAGACAGGGTGAATACAAACAATACCATCATGGCGATATTAACGCCTTCCATTTAGCCTATTTTAGGCGACGTTTCGAAACTGAAAGAGCATTCTATGTTTGCAATCTCCGAAAAAGTTACGGAGCACATATTGTTGCGCAAGGCGCTGACCCCATCCCATCGGTATCGGATCTAATGTATCCTATGGAAATGAAACTGGTTAAAAACCAAAAGAACGTTTCTTTCTATATCAACGAATTACCTATACTCAGTTACCTTGACGACGGTAAAACTTTTGGCCCGCTACTTGGCGAAGCCTATATCGGCTTCAGGCAGATGGCTCCCTTAATTGCAGAATACTGGGATTTAAAAGTATTCGTCCTTAGGTAAGTCGAATCCTAAAAAAATGCTAGTCTACCTTTCTACCATGGCTGATAGGTTTTTTCCAAATTTTCATGATGTGACTTTATCTGTATTTGCATTACAAGCGCTTCCGTACCGCCATGCCCCTTTAACCCTCTGTACTTAGCAAACGCGTAGATTTATCCGAGACTATCGCCCGATAAGCCGAATGAGGACAACGGTTTTTACCTGTAGATCATATAGATCTTTAGTGATGGTAAACTCTCGTTGCAAATCTTTATGCGTGTTCGATAACAATTCAATACAGAGGATGCGTTTTCGAACACATTTGTTACCTAAAATTCTTGTTTCTTGATATTCTTAAGTGTAAGTTTGGTAGCCAATTAATAAATATTGAATTAATCCTACTATAGTC
>CAKUWM010000530.1 GCA_934699305.1 uncultured Saprospiraceae bacterium
CAGGATATTATTTTATTGATTTTTTCAGAAAAATATCTTCCTGCTACCAAAGTCATCCAAATACAAGTATGGTTCTGATTCCTAAACGGAGTAAACCATTTTATTACGATTATCTTTGGCGCATCGAATCGGGAAAAACAAATTTCGAAACTGGCCTTGGTCAACCTATTAATTGCAGCTCCCTTTTTATACTACGGAAGCTTCTACGGCGCACTAGGCATTTCCTATGGCTTCATCATATCCTCCGTCATGTTTACATTCTATATCTGGTACCAGTTCAAAAATGAATTGAATATTCAGATCTCAAATGAGAAACTAACATGGTTAATGAGCATGTTCTTATTCATTATCTCATACTTCATGAGTGACGCACCGTTTTATCAAAAAGTTATCTTGACAACAGGATTTGGCGGGGCATATATCGGATATGCTTATAAAAAAATAAAATCGCTAATATTGAAAAAAACTTGAAAAATAAGAATCTGATATTTAGTTTTTTGATAATTCTGACCGCTGTCAGTCTCAACTACTATTTCGCCACCTTTCTTCCGGGAATTTTCAAACCTTTCCGTTTCGGACTTCTAGCAGTTGTCGTCACAGCTGGAGTTGCCCTTTCATTTAGAAAAGGTGAGGGTTTCATAGTACCCATTCAACTACTGACCTTAGCAATGATACTGTCGATTCTAGTCTCATTCCTCACCAGAGGGCAGTCGATACCGTTAGGATTTCTAATCACCCTCCCTTATCTACTTTGGCCAATATTCTTCGTGCTACTTAAAATAAAGGTGTCCGTCGAAATAATCGAAAAGGTCGTCATCTACTTTGGGTTGGCTTACATAGTTTGCTATTTTATACAGTTCGCCAATCCATATAATGTTATGTTCAATCTTGGAATGGTGGAAGACGAATTCCGGGAATCAAGAGGAATTATTAGAATAATCTTTCCGGGCGCGGGGGTAATGTGGCTATTTACTGCTATGGCAACAACGAAGCTAACTAGCAGCACCAATCAACACAAATTTTTCTGGTTTATTATCTTGATCTTGGGTATTGTATTGCCTTTTATGCAAGCAACACGAACATATATAGTGCCCACAATTTTGATTTATTTCTATCATTTTGCCCAGACACTTTCTTTGCCTAAAAAGGTTTTTATTGGTTTTGCATTTGTTTTCGCAGGCCTATCTATCAGTGATATTGAAATACCTGTTATTGACGGGATTCTAGAACAATCAGAAGATCAATCGGACCAAGGAACGAAAGACATACGGTATATAGCAGCAACCTATTTTCTAACTGAGTTCTCTCCATCACCCATTAACAAAATATTAGGAAACGGAATGGGCCATGAACAAAGTGAATATGGTCAACTTATGAAGCAATTGGCACAAAAAGGTCTGTTTATTCCTGATATCGGTATCTTGGGAATTTATGCCTATTTTGGAATAATCCCGATTATCGCATGGGCATTGATTGGCTACAAGGTATATGTCTACAAGATCCCAGAAAAGTACATCTATCTAAAATACTACTTTTTCTACGTATTTTTTAGTGCAATCACAGGTAGCTCCTTCTATCATATTCACTATTTAATAACTACAATATTTGCCTTATATATCTTCCAAATCATTCTGTACGATAAGAAACGTATGCTTTTGGACAAACTCAGAACGTTGGATAAAGATAAATTAAGACTACTCCGAAAACTTATAAATTCGAGATCAACAACTTCTAAGGAACAACCATCCTA
>CAKUWM010000531.1 GCA_934699305.1 uncultured Saprospiraceae bacterium
GCAGCAAATGGCCCTACGACCATTGAAGGTGACAAAATACTTAAAGAAAGAGGAATTTTCCTCACTCCTGACGTGTTGACCAACGCAGGGGGAGTTACCGTATCCTATTTCGAATGGGTTCAAAACCTATATGGCTATAAGTGGACTGAAGAACAGGTACTTAAAGAAGCTGCGGTAGCCATGAATACAGCTTTTGAAAATATTTGGAACCTATATCAACAACATGAAGATGTTTCCATGCGTGAAGCAGCCTATATGTATTCAATCAAAGTAGTAGCCGACGCGATGAAGTTAAGAGGTTGGTATTAATAAATGATAGATTGTAAAATTAAATGCGACAGTAAAATATAAAAAAACTCATAACAAATCAAAATTCGTGTAAAATGTTAATAACGACAAAAACACTAACGAAGGAGATTGTTATGAGTCATAAACATATTACCATGGATTGCAGAAATAAAATAGAAGTACTTTTTCAAGAAGGTTATTCAGCTAGAAAAATATCAAAGATACTAGGATTTCATCATTCTACAATTAGCAGAGAAATAAGTAGGTGTGAAGGCGTATACGAGTCGGTTTCAGCTCAAAGACATCGTGATATTAAATCTAATAATAAGGGAAGAAAGTCAAAGCTAACAGAAGAACTCAAAGAACACATTATTAGTAAACTAAACTCCACATGGTCTCCAGAACAAATTGTAGGAAGGGATTTAGAGAATATAATCTCATTTAAAACTATCTACAACTGGCTATACAAAGGCGTATTATCAATAGATTTAAAAGTGCTTAGGAGAAAAGGAAAGAGTAGAAAACCTCAAGAAAAACGAGGTAAATTTAATATTGGAACATCAATATCAAAAAGACCTAAAGTAGTTAAGAAACGCACTGAGTTTGGACATTGGGAGTTAGATACAGTTGTATCATCAAGAGGAAAAAGCAAAGGTTGCTTAGCTACATTTGCAGAAATGAAAACCAGGACTTATATTGCAATAAAAATGCCAGATAGAAGTAAAGAATCTATGTATAATGCAATATCACGGCTAACATCATCACTTCCTAAAAAAGCATTTAAAAGCTTTACATCAGATCGAGGGAAGGAGTTTGCGTGCTACAAAGATATAGAGGGTAACCTAAATATTGATTTTTACTTTGCAGATGCATACAGTGCTTGGCAACGTGGAACAAATGAAAATAGCAATGGATTATTAAGAGAATTCTACCCCAAGAAGACGGATTTATCATTGATTAGTGATGCCGATTTACTCGCCACTATTACAACAATAAACTCTAGACCAAGGAAATGTCTAGAGTTTGATACACCATTTGAAAGATTTTTATACGAATTAGAAAGTTTATGAAAGTGTCGCAATTAATATTGCAATTCAGCATATAAAAATATGCCAAAAAAATTTAAGAAGCCAATTTAAAACACTTCAAATTGGCTTCGAAATACTTATCTTCTTTTTCTCATATATAAAGGTTTGTCTAGAATTTCGCTCATTATTATTGCCTTTTTGAGATCAAGTGCATTGGTTGGCTTTATGTCCTCTAAAGTTATAGGCGAAACCTCTTGATGCACAGGCATCTCATTATAATAAGCAAAACTATCTTCCAAGAAAGGTTTTGGCTCTGTAGCTTTTTGTCTTTCTTGCTCTTTTTCTTTTTCCTTTATTAAATCCTGTACTTCCTGCTTAAAACTTTTTACTTCAGGCTCTCTCTTGTACACGCTTTGCCCCATAGT
>CAKUWM010000532.1 GCA_934699305.1 uncultured Saprospiraceae bacterium
GTGCGGAAGTTAAACCTGTCGAATGAATAGCTGGGCGAATAATTCTTGAAATTTTCGTATTTTTTAAACATATCTCCTTCGTTCAAATACGCTACCGAGCCGAAATAATTTACAAAATCGGTACCGCCGCGTATATTGAATGCCGCGCGGTGTGACATGGACACATCAGCAAACATGGCATCCACCCAATCCACATTCGGATACAACACCGAGTATTCGGCAGATTGGGGTTTTTGGTAGCGTTTTAAAATTTCATAAGGGGTGTAATCGGCCCATGAAGGTTCGTTGAGCATAACTTCTCTTTCGATTATTTCGTTTTTCAACCGCCTGGCATCATACGAATCCAATTTGTCAGGCAATTTAGAGATCATCAACGCAGTTGTATTATACGATAACGATAATTCCGGCTTACCGATCCTACCTCTCTTGGTGGTTATCAGAATTACACCGTTAGCGCCTTTAACACCGAAAACAGCTGTTGCCGACGCGTCTTTAAGCACTGAGATGGTTTCTACCTCTGTTACGTCAATATTTTCCATATTTCTCTCCACCCCGTCAACCAGTACCAACGGTTGTCCGCCATTCCAGGTATTTCGCCCGCGAATAAAAATAGAAGTAGCGCTCGTTCCTGTTCCGGTACCACCCGGCTCACCGCTCGCAGTAACAGTAACAACGCCCGGAAGCTGTCCGGTTAGCGCTTGCTTCAAGTCGGTAACATTACCGGTTCTTTTGATATCATCACTTGTTGTTTGCACAATTGAGCCAACAATACTTTCCTTTTTTTGTACCCCATATCCAACAACAACAACCTCGTCAAGTATTTCAGAATCTTCCAGCAATACAATATCAATTGCATTTCTGTTGTTTACCTGAATTAGTTGTGTTTGCATTCCCACGTATGAAACGGTAATTGTTGCATCTGCAGGGACATTGTTCAAGCTATAAATACCATCCATATTCGTCACCGTACCTATTGATGTACCTTGCACCTGAATAGTAACTCCAATAAGGGGTTCACCACTGGAATCAGTAACAACTCCCCTTAATGTTCTATTTTGCCCGTACGCACCTAGGATAAATAGCCACAACAAGGCTAAACTTAATCCTTTAATAATACTACATGGAATTTTCTTTTTCATTCCTTTATTATTTTAAAATTATTCATGAAATTAAATTGTTTTAAGAAGAAATTGTTTTGGATTTTTTATGCAATGTTTTTTAGTCATTTATGATGGATTCAGACTTTCGTTACGCATCAAATTGCAGATTATTTGAAATATTGGAAAGTTCTAAGACATAAAAAGGGGCAGAAAACAGCATAAAAGTATAGATTTTAAAAAAACTAATCAGTAAAATTCAAAACAGTTTCTAAATATACTCCGAAATAGATTTAATTTTTAAAAAAGTATTATCTAAATAATCAGCATCGAAATGCATTTAACTTTAATTCATTAATTACAACCATTTTACAATATTATAATTAATTAAAATTACAGCTATATTTCACAATTAGAATCACTTGCAAATTTAGAAATATTGACAATTGGAACACTTATAAAAAATGATATAAAAACAGTGTTTTTTGATATTTATAAACTGAAAAATAAAAGGAACAGTTTCATAATTCAATTTACAACACAAAGAAAAGATATAAAATTAAAAAGTATTCACATTAAAATCAAGATTTTGTTACTTAACATTTACTCACAAAAATAAAACAATTAGTAAAACATATCAAAAG
>CAKUWM010000533.1 GCA_934699305.1 uncultured Saprospiraceae bacterium
GCTATGCTTCACACCAACGATGACGATACGGCCGAAACACCAACGCTGGGAAGAAAAAGCAAAAGCCCCGATGCCAGGCTTTATATCTTACAACGTTACAAGCGAGATGCTTCCATATAGCTGAAACCTGAAGTATCTTAAAAAATTTTCCATAGTTCAGAATTTGGATTGTTTCTTTTTGCCACTTCTAACTCAAGATCAAAATTACTTTCAACACCAGTAGTAGAAAGAAAATAAATATCTTTTTCGTAACATTCAATTACAGTTCTTATCAAAGCGCTAAGAGAGTCATAAGCCGTAATAATCACATCATAGTCTATAGCTCCAATAGAATGTTTAAATATGATACCATAGTTCGGGGAGTTTTCATCACACTCTAACAAATACATCTCGCCTCCACCACTTTCAAACAACAAAAACATTGATTTGCTCCAATATCCATCTTTTCCTGCATAATAGTTATAGCGTTCGATTGAATCTTCAATCGGAAAAAATCCACCTAATGGAAAAATCCATAACTGCCCAATGAAATAATCATCAGAAGTCCGTATACCATTTTTCCAACCAAAAAGCTCATAAACGTCTTCAGAAATAACGATATCAAGATTTTCAATTAGTTTGTCAATTTCTTTTCTACTAATAGGCTCTTGTAGCAATTTCGGTAATATAGATTCCTTCTTTAGTAATACTTGATATAATTTACTAAGGAGACTCTTTAATTCTTTCATTGACTATAAACATTTTTATCTTGTCATGGACAACCACAAGGCATCGGCTGTAACAATACATCTGTTAAGCCTCTCACTTGTCTATTGATACCTTCAGTCATTATTTGATTAATTATTAAAAACATAGGAATAATAATTGGGACATAAGGTCTTTGTATCCTTTCGTTTGACGGAACAAATTTACCATCTGGTTGAATTAGATAGTAAGCAACAGGATTCGTAAGAGGGTATTTCTCTTTTGATAGAGGAAGAACAAGATAACGGTCATTAACATTTAACACTTTGTGTAATGATCGAATTTGAAAGGCTTGAATTCGCTGTTCCCATTCCGGAACCTCTCTTAACGAAGCGCCGAGGCCTCCTTCATTGGTAGAGGCAAATGGGTACTCATCTAGCCATATCCCAGAAGGTCTTTTCTTTCCATATAATTTTCCTTGTGCTAAAGGTCGATTCTTCTCACCAATTCCCGGAGGCCCTTTTGAAAGTATGGCAGGATATCCCTCTCTTTGAGCATCATCAATATGCTTATATGTTTCAGGAGTAATATTTTCCCACACAGGTAAAACAGCGTTGATGGTAAAGTTTTGATTACTTTCCCCACCGTAATCTTGCATAGTTCTTTGAGCAATAATGTCTAAGGCGTCTATCCGAACATTTCTACCTACACTATGCGCAGACTGAAGTTGTCGAAAAAAATCTTGTGCCGCCGCTCCAGACAAATGGGTGTCCATTCCATCAGGATCAATGAACGACAAGGGATTATCTAGCACATAGTTAAATGGTGAAAACGAATGAAATTTTTCACTTAGCGGATCAATCACATGCCATCTTCCTATCTGGTTATCATACATCCTGGCTCCATAATCCAGCCACTCCAATCCACTTCCATCACTAAACTCTTTTAGCTGTTCTTCCTTGCCATTGTATTTAAACTTGTTTTCAGCTATTCCGTTTAAAGCCTTAGAACTTATCCCCGCCATCGTCAGTCCGAACGGATAATAGTGCGTCTCCT
>CAKUWM010000534.1 GCA_934699305.1 uncultured Saprospiraceae bacterium
AAGAGCGAATTTTAAAAAAAATCCTTAATGGCTCTCAGTACAAACTTTATATACAATGGTCTAAAATCAATCATTTCGGAAAATAGAACATCTCGATATGCCCTGATTTTTACTAATAGCAAAGCTTCCTTAATTTCATTTATTTTTCAATTGATATTCCACTGGTTTTTATAAATGAGAGATCAGCGCAGAGGCATTATCTCCAGCTAAAAATAGTTGACGCCTGACCATTCATAAAGATTCCCAATTTGAAATAATCCTTACTAAAACGAGGATTTAAAATTTTAATATAAGGCCGTATTCTTGTATATCAATTGAAATTTTAAGAATTTAAACAAAAAATGCTTAAATTTAATGGAATTCCTAAATATTAAACCCTTCTTAAGCCACTTTTTCGGGTTAAAACTTTGATTGAAAGAGCATAGATTTAGGAATTACTAATGTTAAATTTAGAAGAACACTTTGGTGTGCTTAAATTCAAATTCCAATTAACTAAAAAATATAATTATGGCAGAGATTAAAATTGAAAAGAAAAAGCCAATTTGGCCGTGGATTCTCGTAATTCTGGTCGTTTTGGGAATCATTGCGTATTTGGTTTATGCGAACTCAGAGCGTGATGATTATAACGATGACCTTGATGATGATGTCACTATCGAAAATGTGATTGATTCTGATAGCGGACATTCAGATACAAAAGGGGCCTATAAGGTAGGAAACGCTTATGATCAATACATGGCTTTTGAAGGGTCTATTCGTGATTCTACACGTATTGCAATAGATTCATCCTACACCAAAAAGGCCTATTACAATTTGTGCAAAGCAGTTGCGAAAAAAGCTGAAGAACACAACGTGGAGGAATCACAGGCTTTAATTGATTTGAAAAACTTCTCAATGTTGATCACCAAGGTTTCCAGTCCACTAAGTAGTGCGGAATCTGCTAAGAACTTTAAAACTGCGAGTGATAAGGTTGCAAAAGTATTAGAAGACATCCAAATTAAAAGTTATCCTGCATTGCAATCACAAGTCTCAGATTTAAAACAAGTGACCTCAGAGATGGATGGTTATATTAGTATGGATAAACAACAGGACAACATTACTCAGTTTTTACAAAAGAGTAGGGATGTATTAAGGGCGATGAACAAATAGAGCAAGAGAACATTGACCAAACAAGATGGCCTCTCCATTTTGCAGAAACTCTCTATTGGTAAAATATCAGTCCAATGACCAGAACGAGTTGCCTATGTATTTGAAATTGAATTTGGTGTAATGATGAAGGTGGACTATCTTCTGGCCAGTTTTCTGACCAAAGATGGGGTGGTCTATTTAAAAGAAGAAAGATGTTAATAGACATAACAGAGCCTTAAAGAAGGGAAATTTACCAATGGTGAGTTTCCTTTTTTTTTTTATTATATCTTTTGAAAATAAACGTTTTTGAGTTCTTTGAACAATTATGGATGAGCCTTGTTTTTGGTCAAGTGAGTGCAATTTTAATTTGGAGTTGCCATCCCGCTATTAAGATTATTTACTGAATATTTTAAATGCCTTGACCATTAATGAGTTTCAATAGAAGTTGCTTATGTTAATGATTATTTTAAATTTGTAATTCATTTATATAAAACCAACCATGACTAAAACTACTTTATTGGCCATTGCTCTTATGGCAATGGTGATTTTTAACATTCAGGCTCAGGATACTGAGATTGTTTTGACCCAATCTATCGGTGAGATTTTT
>CAKUWM010000535.1 GCA_934699305.1 uncultured Saprospiraceae bacterium
CCCTTTATCTGCTGCATTTTCAAAAGTCTTATCACTCTCTTTGACAACCAGCGTATCTCCGGGAATATTTAATATAATATCAATCACTTTGTCTCGAACCTGTCCTGAATTTTCCAATTTCAATATGACATGAGCATCAATAATCCTATCATAGAATGTATCTAATTTGGACAATTTCTTCTCAATAAATTCAGTCAAACTGTTATCAGCCTTAAACTGATCCGCTTCAATTGTAATTTTCATATGATTACTTTTTATATGTTAAAAAAACTGTTTACTTTATTCTTTACCAGACCTAGGATGCGCATTCTGATACACTGACTTCAGCCTTTCCGCTGAACTATGCATATATACTTGTGTTGCTGCCAAGCTACTATGCCCTAACAGCATCTTTACTGCATTGATATCAGCTCCGGCGTCAACCAAATGCGTGGCAAATGTGTGTCTAAGTATATGAGGACTGCGACGTTCCAAATTAGGTATTGTATTTAAGAAACGATTTACTATAATATAAACCATTTTTGGGTATAGAGGTTTCCCGGATTCTGTTAAAAAAAAATATTCATTTGTTATCTCATTGATATTCTGATGTTTAAAATTAATAAATGATTCCATTTTTTCGACTAAAGTTGTATTTACCGGAATGTAACGCTCTTTTTTGCCCTTACCAAGTATCCGAATTACCATCCTGTCTCTATCCAAATCCGATTCTTTTAAGTTGATAATTTCAGATCGCCTCATCCCGGTACAATATAGCAACATTATCAACATCTCTTCCATCACCTGTTGGTAAGAACCACTGGAGTCCACTTCCTGAAGTATCGGATGCATGATATCATTCTTCGGAACAGTAATCGGCAGTCTCTTTGATGCTTTAGGTCGAACAATCTTTTTCAAAGGATCTGTATTTAACCCTTCAAAGCGCTTCAGATACTTAAAAAATGTACTTAATGCAGATATCTTACGGTTGATGGAGCGAACAGTTAACCCGGCTTCCATCTGCTGAACAATCCAGGACCGTATATGAAAATGAGTTATCTCGTGAATTGAGTGAATTTGATAGGTAATGCTTAAAAAAGAAGCAAAGCTATCAACATCATTTTGATAACTTTGCTTTGTATTGTCACTATATCGTTGGATTGCAACAATATAATTATAAAATCTCTTGATAATATCCTGCATACTGTTGTAAATGTATGCAAAATATTTTTAATATAAAAAAAATCTTTAAATAGCGCTATTCCCGTAAGTCTCTTGCTTATAAATAGCCTTTAACTTCTCCTGTCTCTTTAAAATCGACGGCTTGGTAAAATGCTTACGCATACGCAATTGCTTAATAGTGCCTGACTTCTCATACTTTCTTTTGTATTTCTTCAGTGCTCTGTCAATGGTTTCGCCGTCTTTTACATCGATAATTAACATAAAATATAAACTGTTTTTTTATTGTTTAATTTTGGACTGCAAAGGTATATTTTTAATTTGACATTTTCACATTTAATTTTATTTTATTTGTAATTAATTACAATATGATCCCCACTTTCAACCATTACAACGCCATCAGGTTGATAATAAACACCAAATTGAACCTTATTGGTAAGAGGAGAAAAAGGCAAAAGCATCTTCAAAACATTCTTATCCACTACTCCACTTTCCGGATTTTGATTGATTATGATACATCGGGTACACATTTTACTTCTTATACATCTTACTCCACCTATCATTATA
>CAKUWM010000536.1 GCA_934699305.1 uncultured Saprospiraceae bacterium
GAGGAAAAGGGAAAATGTATCAGCTATTTGGAAACCAAATGAACGAGATTATTGATGAATTAAATGAGGTGTTGGCCGCATAATGTTAATTTGTAGAAATGAATAAGGAAAATCTCGTAAATTTGAACTATACTTCAAACCAAATGAACTTCGAGAATAAACCAAAATTAGGATTAGGGATTTATACTGCAACAGAGATTGCACAGATCCTTCGTTTGCCGTACGGCAAGGTTTATACGTGGATGAACAAATACTGGGACGGAAAATTGGGCAAAGAATATGATACGCAATATTCATGGCAGATGAATGGTACGAGAGCAGTTAGTTTTCATACGTTCATCGAGTTTTATATAATGATGAGGTTTTCTGAAGCTGGTGTTCCTACTAAAAATGTATTAAAAGCCCATTCCGAATTATCACAAATGTATAATACCGCATTCCCCTTTGCTTTAAAAGAAGTTATAGAGGGAATTCATAGCGATGGAAAGCAAATCTATCTAAAATCGAAACATGGGATTATTATATTGAATGGTACAAAGCAGCTTAATCTTGAAATCATTCAAATGTTCTTTGTGAATCTCGAGTTTGACAAAGACAATTTAGCATCGCGTTTCTGGCCCATTGGAAAAAATAAATCCATTTTGGTTGATCCCAATCGTAAATTTGGCCACCCCATTATTGATGGTAAGAATATTGAGCCTGAAATAATCCATAATCATTATAAAGCTGGAGACCCAATCAAATATATTGCACATGTGTATCAATTGTCTGAAGATGAGGTGACTCATGCTTTAGAATATTGTAATGCGGCATGATTATATACTTGGACGAAAATATGCCACCTCATTTAGCCAGAGGATTCCAAATCATTCAATTTCCTGAAGGCTTTAAAACCAATCTAAATATAGAAGTTAAATTCTTACCAGATACATTTGGAAGCGGATCGAAGGATACGGAATGGATTCCAAAAATCGGAAAAGAAGGAAGTTGTGTTATCACCCAAGATATTAAAATTTCGAAAAGAAAAAATGAGTTAGATTTATTTAAGAAGAATAACGTTGGCATTTTTTTCTTAAAAGGACCGAGTAAAAAAAATGGATTAAGCATTTGGGAAATGACACAAGCTTTAGCTAAAAATTGGGATGAAATTTGTAAAATCGCAACTACTCACAAAAAGCCATTTGGTTATGAGTTTAGTTTAAACAGAAAAATGAAGAGGATTATATAAATATGAGAGAAGATTGGATTGAATGTTGCTTCGAAGATTTATTAGATTACGAACAGCCAACAAAATATATAGTAAAAAGCACTAAATATGATGATAGTTATAAAATACCAGTTCTAACCGCAGGTAAAACTTTTATTCTCGGCTACACTGATGAAACTGATGGTGTTTTTGATAATCTACCTACCATAATTTTTGATGACTTTACAACTGCTACCCAATATGTTAATTTTAAATTTAAGGTAAAATCATCGGCGATGAAAATACTTGTGCCAACAAGTAAGCTCGTTATTATGCACCTTGTGTTTTATGCAATTCAGGTAAATCAAGTTAGAAGTGACACACATAAAAGATATTGGATCTCGGTATTCGCAAAAAAGGAATTCCTTTTACCTCCTTTAGTTGAACAAAAAGTCATCCTCAAAAAAATAGAAGAACTCTTCAGCAGTTTAGATAGCGGTATTGCCGACCTTAAAAAAGCACAAGAGCAATTGGTC
>CAKUWM010000537.1 GCA_934699305.1 uncultured Saprospiraceae bacterium
ATTAAATAAAAATCCACCGCAACCCATTGCTATATCGGATATTTTAATCGAATTATCTATGGTGTTGATTTTCTTAAATGCTTCTTCAACAATGAATGTCCTGATTTTTTGAGGTGTATAAATCGCACCGTTTATAATTCTGTCAGCTGGAGAAATTACAAATTCAAAAAGTTCAATGAGTTCTTCGAATCCAAATACTTTAGTATCTACATAAATCGCTGATACAAATTCTAGAAGTGATGAGTATTCCTCCTTGTTTTTGCTACTAATGGAATACGACTTAAGAAGTTTATTTTTCTTTAGCTCTAATTTGTTGATTTCAAGAAATGCAGAAATAATAAGCCTGTCCACATCTTTTGGAGTTGTAGAATATTGACTTAAATATTTGAATGCGTTTCTCATTGTAATATCGGACAAATTAGACTAGTAGGTTTCCACGCAATATTTGCTTCTACAAAAGGTTTCCAATGATTAGCAAGTGTGTGAAAATATGGCCTCCAAACACTTGTTTGATATTTTTTTGAAAGCTTTATATAGTTTGCTTCTTCAATTAAAATGTTGTAAGCTGTCGGGTAAAAATTCGAAGTAAGAAAACCAATTCCTAATATAAAATCCAGGGGTTTATGCATAATTCTTGGTGTATCTATGTAAAATATTTCACCTAGATTAGGATTTTCAGACTTTCGAGGGTTAAGATTATACTGTAAATGATAAATTGGGTGAGGTTCATCACTATGTGAGGTAGAAGTATGCTTATCTATATGAAAACCAAAAAAATAAACAGTCTTTCCAATCCCCTTTAATGTTACGTTAAATGACAACTCAATAAGTGGGTCTTCAAAAGTATTCCACTTTCTAATGTCAGCTCTTAATTTGATATTAAGAATAGCCTTAGCATCTTTTATGTCGTCAGGCTTAATGTGTTTTACAGTCTCAACAGGAAGTTCAAAGTCCTCAATATCATATCCCCAAATATTCTCATCTGTACTTCCATCTTTTAATACTGGAATTATTTCACTGTTTTGAAGTAAGGCGATGGCGTTATGAATACAGTAAGTGTTTGCATCACCTAAATGTTTGTCTAGCAAGTCTGCAATTTGCCGTAATTCAGAAGCCCTATCTCTCCTAAATGCCATATTTTTAGAGCTAACTGCCATTACTTAAGTGTTTTTTTTAATTCTTCAATCCTTACTTTTTCAGAATGATGAGGTTTCAAATTTCTATCAACCCCTACCTGTTCTAATATTGCATCTAATGATAGATATTTTGGTTCTTGCCAAGGTTTTAATTCCATTGTTGTTTGAATTCTAAAGCCTTCAAGAGGGTCTAAAGGTTTTTTATATGCTTCGCAAATAGTCCAAAATTCAGAACTTACATTATGTTTTATTGGTTTAGCTGGGATTAAACCAGTTATACCAATATTTTTAACTAGAAGAGCTACTCTTTCATCTGCATTTAAAAATGAAAGTTTTTCACCTGTTATTTTTTTGAATATTTGAATAATATTGTCGGACCACCATCTATCCCAACCATCGCTAAAAAGACCTTGGTATTTTGCATCAATAAATATAGAATCCTTTAGCTTTATCCAAGATTCATTTGACTCTTGAATATCTATTCCAAGTCTTGAGGCTAAAATAGTTTCCTTAATAAGAGGGTTCGTACAATGAAAAAGTGTTTTTATGGTAAAATAAGAATGATCATAAGGAACAGTC
>CAKUWM010000538.1 GCA_934699305.1 uncultured Saprospiraceae bacterium
GCCACGCGTAAAGTTCACCTACCGCAGAGTCCTGTCAACACACAGAGTTCGAAAGAGAGACTCCGCGGGGAATTCAAACATTTCAAAATTACAGAAGACTGAAATTGCCTCCTGTAAACGCTTTATTTGCTCACCATTTTGTAAAACCCGATATTCTGATACACTACTTTAATAATTCTTATATTGTTCTTATTATTGAAAAATCGTATTTTTTTTCGTTTTCTCCCAGTAAATGAAGAAGTTCACTTGCCATTTCGCGGACAGACTCCCAAATTGGATTTGATTCTAACTCATAAATTGTCCAAAAAGCATCAGGAACAAGGAGTATATACTTTTTAAAGTCTAAGAGTTTATTATAAATTGAAACATCTATTGTCTTTTCTCTAAGTAATTTTTCTAAATATTTTTCATTAAACCCAATTTCAAATTCAGCCCCTAATTCAAATTCTATATCAAAGCTTGGACTGTCTAAACTTTTTAAATAAGAAAAAGAGGCTGAAAATAAAATCAAAGAATTTATTAAATATTTATATTCATATAATTTATTCTTATTCATTAAAAATAATTTTTGCTCGCTCTTCTGGGCTTCCTTTATAAGTATTCTTATCTACAACTTTTATTATTCCTTCATCTGATGTTGAAATTTTATAGTATTGTCCGCTGTGACGTCCTCCACCTGGATGTATCTGAATTTGTGAGATTTTACTATGCCCATGAACCTCTATTATTGTAGCTTTCATTGAACCTTTTGTCGATTGCCTTGTAACAGTTTTATATCCTTCTTGCTCAAAAATAGAAGCAACATCAGAAGCTGATTTTCCCCAAATACTTAGAGGATCATTTGTTATTGCCTTTGTGCCGCCGGCTTTAAGCGGTTGCTCTACCATCCTTAACCCCTCATCAATAAATTCTGCGCCATGATGAGCTGGACCTCCAGCAGCCTTCCTCACTACAATCGGTTCAAGTTCTGCAAAATCTCTTACCCCCTGATTATATAGCCTCACAGCGTCATCACTATTATTGCCTACTGTTTTTAAAACTCCATTTACATATGCCTGTTGAGAAAATGATAGTGTTTTGAAAAGAACTCCTCCTGCGCCTCCAACAGCTTCTATATCACCGGAGACATAATTGCCCTCGCTAACCTGATAAATTCCATTTAATACTGCGGCTTCTGGAAAAATAACCGATGCAACAGTGTTCGTCATTTCATAGGGTCTTGAAAAATATTCAACCGCATTGGTTACGTCATGCATGGTTTGGTTTGCGGCTATATATGATCTTGCTGTACCTTGTACTTGTTGAGGAACGCTCGCATCGCCAGATTGCCCGGAAGCCAATCTTCCTACTGATGCTACTTCATTTTGCAGTTTTGAAGTAGCCATCCATTTGATAACAGGAATCATAAACCACAGATCTTCCTTTCCCTCTATGTCTATATTAGAAATCGGACTGTTTCCCGCATATTGATAAGGCGTATACCATGGGAACGACTTTGTCAGTGGATCCACACTCAAAAACCTTCCCACCCTCGGGTCATATACCCGCATGCCGTAGTCCAGCTCGTTGCCGATGCCGAACATTTCGTTGTCGACTTCCTTACCGTTAAAACCATAGCGATAGTTAACAGAAGGCGAGTTGAAAGCGCGGGATACCATCCCGAAGGGATAATAGTCCGATGCCGTTACGATGTCGGCGGTGTAACCCCGTAC
>CAKUWM010000539.1 GCA_934699305.1 uncultured Saprospiraceae bacterium
ATATCATCCAGCTTCTTATTTTCCTTAAGGTTTTTGTAATAAATATCTAACATTTCCTGAGGAACTTCAAAGCCAAAATGTTGAGACAAATCGCTTTTTAGCTTAGCGTTGATATCATTCTGAGATACTTCAATACCATACTCGAACTGAATAGTATTCATGATCCAAAACCATTTAAAATCGTCCTTTAGCCTATCATAGTTTTTTTCAATAAATGCTTCAGTATAATTGTTATGTTGTTTGTAATATTTATTGTAAAACTCATCACTCAATTCAAGTTGAATGTTTTCAAGCGCTGCTTTTCTTAAATTTAAGATAAAAATGGTGCTTTTGATATTATTGGCACTGTTGTCAAAGTCACGTTGAATATGGTCATAGAAAAGCTCTACAGTATTGATGCGACCGGAAGGGTCCAGTTTTGAGAAGAACTCTTCATTGGGTTCAGCTTTTTCCAATTTTTCTAAAGACTTAATAGTCACTTTGAATAAATCACTAAAGTCATCCATGTTTCGAACATCATCATGAGTCAAATGGAGTATTTTGACAAAGAAAATATAATCTTTGTCTTGGAGCTTTTTTAGGTTTATTTCCAAAGTTTCACCTATATTTTTACCTATCAAAACATCTTTGATTTCTTGATTAGTAATATCGGCTATCGGAAAAGAAAATGTCGTAGAATATCCATCCGTTTTTAAATCACCATTTTCTAATTCTATGGCATCAAAGGTGACAATTGTTGTATCGTCAATCGGTCCATCAAAGTCTTTAGATACAGAGAGTTGAGTTAATGCACTATCCAGTTCAGCCGCTTTTTCTTCATCTGTCAAAATTAAAGAATAGGTCTTAAGGTCATTGACAAAGTCCCAATTGGTATTATCATAGTCCAATTCTTTAACGATAGCAAAGGTGGCGTTATAATCGGTAAGGTTGTTGTAATCAAAGGCGAAATTATTGCCATCTTTTATAAAAACGGGTTCGCCATACGCAGATATATTATTGTCCTTTAAGTAGGAAGTAAATCCTTTGCCTAATGAGTCATTGATTGTATTGACCAGGATTCTTGTGCCATCCATATTTTTAATCAGATTGACAGGCGCTTTTCCTGGTCTAAAGCCTTTAACATGCGCTTTTTTGGCAGTTTTTTTTACTTCAGTATCAAATTTGCTTTTGATTTCACTTGCTTCAATGGTGAAATTAAGCTGAATCTGATTAGGGCTTATTTCGGTGGGATTAATAGTCATTTGATATTTATTTTACTTCCAACATAAGATAAAAAAGGCTTTTAAAGTTATTTTTTCTTGGAAAAACAGACGATATAATGCCTCTTTTTGATTTTGAGGTGCAAAGGTATGATTATTTTGGTAAAAAATAGGTGAAATAATTGAGGTATTTGTATATAAGCCTTATTGAAATACAGAACATTGCTTACATTTGCGGCATGAAATTGATTAGAAACTTTTGTGTTATTGCTCACATCGATCACGGTAAGAGTACATTGTCTGACAGGTTGCTGGAATATACCCAAACAATTGCGGAGAGAGATATGCAGGATCAGGCTTTGGACGATATGGATTTGGAGCGTGAACGCGGTATCACTATTAAAAGCCACGCTATTCAAATGTCATACCATCATGATGA
Organism: uncultured Saprospiraceae bacterium; assembly: GCA_934699305.1. GTDB lineage: Bacteria > Bacteroidota > Bacteroidia > Chitinophagales > Saprospiraceae > Parvibacillus. The sequence continues at coordinate 1,639 of CAKUWM010000539.1, forward strand.
TGGACAAGTCTATACCTACAACATGATCGATACACCGGGTCACGTTGATTTTAGCTACGAGGTATCGCGCTC
>CAKUWM010000540.1 GCA_934699305.1 uncultured Saprospiraceae bacterium
TAGACCCTTATAAGACTATTTAAATTTTTGGTGTTTAATATTTCCCTTTTTGACTATACCTATTAAACCCATTTATCCTTCTTCCTTTTGTCTTTTTGTCATTTCCAGAAAATATAATTCTTACATTCATCCACTTATTCGTGGCAAAAACTATGTAGTTATTTCTTTTCCGGTGTAGCAGGAGCATTCAATTTCTTGCTCAATTCCATTGAAATAGCGGAACGGTCAAACTTGATCTTACCCGCCATGGTCTCAATGATACACGAAGAATCACTGTCATGGAGGTCGACTACCTTCCCGTACATCCCACTTTTTGTGATTATTTTGTCGCCTCGCTTTAACTCGGCTGCAAATTTCTTTTCATCCTTTTGTCGTTTCATTTGCGGACGGATCATAAAAAAATACGCCACTACAAATATTAGGACTAGCGGGAGAAATGGATATTGTTCTAACATAATTTCCTTATTTCTTTAATGGAACTGCTGGTGCAGGACTATTTTTGGGGTTAACGAATGCTTTTATTCTCAAAATTTCAGAACCTTTTTCCGTATTGGCAGTTACCGTGATGGTTTTAGTCACCTGGTTTTGTCCCGATCCGTTGAATTTCACCAACAATTCTCCAGATGCTCCAGGAGCAATCGGATCTTTTGGAGGGGATGGAACCGTACAACCACAACTACTCTTGGCATTGGTAATTATTAAGGGGGCATCCCCTGTATTGGTAAACTTAAAAATAGTTTCTTGTGGAGTTCCCTGTTCAATGGTTCCAAAATCGTGCTCCACTTCTTCGAAGGTCATTACAGGAAGACTTTTTGCAGCCGCATCCCTTTCTGCCGCAACATCTACATTAGCGGCATTTATTTTACTTGAAGCATTGTCCTTACAGGCAACGAATCCAAATACAGCGGCTAAACTTAGGACTAAAAATATTCTCTTCATTATTATAAAAGTTTTTAATTCGATGGCAAAAATAATGAATATTTGGCTATAACAGTCCCCTACCTACCTTTTTTAGTTTTCCCGAACTCTTATATTCCTTGACCAAGTTATCCAAAATTCCATTGATGAAGATACTGCTTTTGGGAGTGGAGTACTCTTTGGAAATCTCCAAGTACTCATTAATCGTTACTTTTTCTGGAATGGAGTTAAAATTCAAAAGTTCACAAATTGCCATTTTTAGAAGGATGGCATCAATATCCGCGATTCTATCCTTGTCCCAATTGGGGGTTTTCCCTTCTATCTCCTTGACCAACGTTTCATCATTCAACAGCGTTTTAACGAGCAGTTGCTTGGCAAAAATCAAATCGTCGTCATCCTTTACCAATCTGGGCAAAAAGAAAGATTCCGATTGATTTTCCTTAATTTTCTTTAATTGTTTTAATATAAAGGTGTTTATAATCGGAATATCGTCTACCCAGGTAAGTTTGTCATCCTCAAAATAATCGTAGATTTTCTCGTTGGGCGCAACAACATTTTTAAAGATGTCTATCAAAAATTCCTTGTCCTCCTCATAGGTGTTTTGTTTGTTGGACATATATTTTCCATACGCATCATATTCGATGATTTCCTTATATAGGATTTTGACATACTCGTCGTTGAGGTACCAGTTTTTCAGCTTGCGTTTTTCCAGTTCATTCCTTAGCTGTGAATTACCTGCAATCTGAAGCAAAACCTTATTTTGCACAAATTTCTCCCTATTGGGATATTTAT
>CAKUWM010000541.1 GCA_934699305.1 uncultured Saprospiraceae bacterium
GGTATGCCGTTGCGAGGGATTTCACGGAAAAAATTGGTCAGGAAGAAGAACTTCTCCAAAACGAGCAACGATTTAGAGCTTTGGTTCAAGAGGGATCTGACCTAATAGCTATATTGGATTTAGAAGGCAATTATAAATATGTTAGCCCTACAAGTACTACTATTCTTGGTATTGACCCTGAAGAACTTATTGGAAGAAATGCATTTGAGTATATACATCCGGATGACGTAGAGAGAACTTTAGCGTGTTTAGAAGAAATAACCATAGAAAAGAGAGTAATAATTCCACCTTTTCGTTTTAAAAACCATAAAATGGAATGGAGATGGATCGATACGGTGCTAACAAATATGTTAGACAATTCTGCAATTATGGGCATCGTAGCCAACTCGAGAGATATCACGAATAAAATTGAGGAAGAACGCAAATTAAAATTGCTTGAAAGCGTCATCATAAATACGAATGATGCTGTTCTCATCACCGAAGTTGAACCATTGGATGACCCGGGGCCTAGGATTATTTTTGTAAATAAAGCCTTTACAAAAATGACAGGATACAAGGAGGAGGAAGTCATAGGAAAAACACCTAGAATTCTTCAAGGTCCCAAATCCGACAAAATAGAATTGAAAAGGTTAGGAGAGTCACTTAGAAACCATCGACCCCATGAAGTAACTACTATTAATTACAGAAAAAATGGAGAGGAGTTTTGGATAAACTTTACTGTAACTCCCGTTGCAAACGAAATGGGCCGGTATACGCACTTTATTGCCATAGAACGGGATGTGACCGAACAAAAGAATAAGGAACTCGAGAATGAATTAGTAGCTAGAATCAGTAAAAATTTTAGTATTGAACATGATTATATAAGTTCAGTTGATGAGCTATGTAAATCAATTGGCAAATTTGGGAATTTTGATTGGGTAGAATTATGGACTACCAACCTTGAAGAAAGTAAAATGCAATTGTTCAGCCATTATTTGGCGGAGCCCGATGATGAAAGATTTTATGACTACAGTCTTGAGGTTAAAACATATCGGATATCTGAAGGTCTGGCAGGAAAAGTGTGGGCTGAACGAGTACAGGTAATCTGGAATGACGATGATATTTCCAATGATTTCGCACGAGCGGATGCAGCAAAAAAAATTGGTTTAAAATCTGTGCTGGGTATCCCTTTAATCTTCAATGATGAGTTCTTGGGCGTATTAAAGATTGGGACTAAGCACAATGCCAATTATTTCAAAAATTATACCCGAATATTTAATCGGCTGGAAGGATTTATCGGTTCTGAACTTAACCGGAAAAAATTGGAAAACAACTTGGGTCATTTCTTCAATGCAATTCCAGATATCATTTGTTTATTGGATTTTCAAGGAAAATTTTTAAAAATGAATAAGGCGGGTTATGATTTGCTTGGGTACAGTGAGGAGAATATTCTCTACCATACACTTGACGAATTTGTCCATTCAGAGGAAAATGGTGTTTTTGTGCATGAGTTGAAGCGTCTGGACAGGGAGGAAACCAAATTCAAATTTGAAAGCCGTGTAATAACTCCAAGAGGTGAGTTCGTCTGGCTTAGTTGGTATTGTAACCTCTCCAGAAAGGAAGATCTAATATACGCCTCGGCCAAGAATATTACGGAAGAAAAAAAACTTAGGGAATTGAATCTTCAAGCCAACAGATTGGCCAGAATTGGAAGTTGGGAGGTGAAT
>CAKUWM010000542.1 GCA_934699305.1 uncultured Saprospiraceae bacterium
TTGACCTGCATTTTTGATTACGCCGCATCAATCATAAAAAATAACTCGTTTGGATAACCCATTGATTTTATTTAACAGCCTGCTTAAAATAGAGCCCGTGTTACTGGCTGTTAGCCCCGAGAGCATAACTGTTCTCATTATCCTGTTGCTATCATTGCTTATTGTATCATTTTTTGTTTTGGGCTGTATATTGGCCTACGGCGACTTAATTCCAGACTTTGTTTTGGAAAACAAAAAATTGAGTTTCTACGCACTTTGCCTATTGATGTTTTGTGTGGGTGTCAGCTTAGGAAAAGATCCCAAGTTACTGAAAAGTTTCAAGTCATTAAATCCACGGCTGTACTTGCTTCCTGTAGCGACCATCTTGGGAACACTAGTAGGATGTGCAGTCGTGAGTATTTTTTTGCAATGGACAACTGCCGAGTGTATGGCCGTAGGAAGCGGATTTGGTTATTATTCACTGTCAAGTATATTTATCACGGAATATAAAGGCGCTCAATTGGGAACCATCGCCTTATTGTCTAATATAATACGAGAGATTATCGCTCTTTTATTTGCACCTTTTTTTGCAAAATACTTCGGTAAATTATCACCCATTTCTGTTGGTGGAGCAACAACTATGGACACAACCTTGCCGATTATTCTAAGATTTAGTGGAAAAGAATATATGGTTGTATCGTTGTTTCATGGCTTCACTACCGATTTCAGTGTGCCTTTTTTAGTTACTTTGTTCTGTTCTATATAACATATTTGAAATAAGACTATTAAATAATAATGTTCTTTATTATGATAAGAAAAAAATCTCTGCCACTTTTCTCATTTATATTGATTGTATGGTTATGCGCCTTTTATTCATCAACTGTAAAAGCACAAATCGATATTAAGAAACCATGGCAAAACCCAACTGTAAACAGTATAAATCGCGAGCCGATGCGAGCTCATTTTATTCCATTTATTTCAGAAGAATCTGCAATTGAACAAAGCAGAAAACCAATACCTGAATGCTTTGGTATTAATGAGAAAGCAGAACGCAGGATTCAATTAGACGGCAAATGGAACTTTCGTTGGTACAAAAATCCAGATAGCTGTAAAGATGAATTTTTAAACCCTGATTACTCATTCGATGTATGGGAAAAGATCAATGTACCCGGTAGTTGGGAATTACAAGGCTTTGATGCTCCTATTTATACCGATGTTCGTTATCCGTTTCCTCCAAACCCACCTTACGTTCCCGAAGATTATAATCCTGTGGGAGTATATCAGCGCTCTCTCACTATCCCTGAAAATTGGGAAAAAATGGACGTTTTTATAGATTTTGAAGGAGTTGAATCGGCATTTTACTGCTGGCTTAATGGCGAGTTAATCGGATATAGTGAAGACAGCCGTTTACCCGCACACTTTAATATATCGAAACTCTTAAAAAAAGGCAAGAACAACTTGGTGGTGAAAGTCTTCAGATTCAGCGATGGTTCATATCTGGAAGATCAAGATTATTGGAAATATAGCGGCATAGAGCGAAGTGTTTACGTATATGCACGTCCTAAAAGTCGCATCATCGATTTTGATATTGAAACACTTTTAACCAATGAGTATAAAGACGGGGTATTCAATTTAAAATTACATACATATCAACCTCAAAAAGGACAAACCATAAAAGTGTCTCTTTCAGAGAGCATGAAAAATTTGCAAAAATGGAGTTATAAAC
>CAKUWM010000543.1 GCA_934699305.1 uncultured Saprospiraceae bacterium
TTTAGTCCTGAAATAACTTTACTTTTTTTGTCCATTTTTACACTTTTTTGTGTAAACCTATTTTAGGACAAGACACAGTTAGGGTCAACGAGTTTTTGGTAAATAATAGACCTCTAAAAGATTTCAATCTAAAACAACCAAACATTTTTGAAAATTCGGATAATTTAAATTCAGAATTTTTGGTTAGGGTAGATTGGGTTAAAGCGGTGGACAAGGACAAAGCAGCTTGGCAGAAAAAGAACAAACTTTTTACCACCCAATTAATTAAAGCTTCTTTAGACAATCAAGCGCACACCCTTTATTTTATTGAAAAGGGATTCGGTTTAAAATTCAGTGAAATTCTTCATGAAAATGAAGGAAATAATTCCACAGTAAAACAAATACAAAAACTGTCTGAAGAAGAAAAAAAAAGAGATAGATATTTAGGTTGCATTTTGGGTGGTGCAATTGGTGACGCATTAGGTGCACCAATTGAATTTTTAAGTTATGAAGCGATAGTTGATAAATTTGGTAAAAACGGTGTACAAACTTATGTAGAACATCCTAAAGGAAAAGGAGAGTTTACCGATGATACCCAAATGCTGCTTTTTACAGCCGAAGGACTTTTAAGAGCATGGCATAGGTCTGTTATTAAGGGAATTGGTGGTGCTCAAACAACTATAACTTATAACTCTTACTTAAGGTGGTTAAAGACACAAGGATACGAGGCACCTAATTCAAAAATTGAACATGGTTTTGAAGAAGGTTGGCTAATTAAGAGAAAAGAACTGTACAAGCAACGATATCCCGGTAACTCTTGTCTTTCTTCATTAAAAAGTGGAAAAATGGGAACACCGGAAAATCCAATTAATGACAGTAAGGGATGTGGAACGGTAATGCGTATCGCGCCAGCAGGTTTAGTCTTTAATCATGACAGGGTTGTAGCATTTGAAGAAGGTGTAAAATTATCGGCAATAACCCACGGACATCCATCAGGGTATTTAAGCGGTGGACTTTTGTCATCCATTATAGCAGATTTATCAAATGGGTTAGATTTAGAAACATCCATTGAAAATGGCCTTGAATTATTGAAAAAATGGAAAGACCATGAAGAAGTTTACCAAAAAGTAAAACTAGCGTCTGATATTCATAGAAGATTTATAAACAAGGATATAACAAACCTTGAAATTAAGATGATTGGTGAAGGATGGGTAGCACAAGAAGCTTTGGCTATATCATTGCTTTGTGCATTGCATTACCCAAATGACTTTAGAAAAGCAGTAACTATATCTATAAACCATAGTGGAGATTCAGATAGCACAGGAGCCATTACAGGAAACTTAGTAGGTTTGATTGTTGGGCAAAATAAAATTCCGAATGAATGGAGAGAGAATCTTCTTTATAAAGACATAGTTGAAGAAATTGGAACTGATTTAAGTATTGGATGCAAAAGCTACACTTATGATGTGGACGAAGATTGGCATTCAAAATACCCAGGATATTGAAAAAAGAAGCACGAAACGCTAACAGCGTGTATGTGGCAATAGCGGGTGAAGTGGTAAATCGAAGGACTATGCTTCTTATGCACATTGTGCTAAACGGACAGGTAAGTGCTTCTAATCCGCTACTGCACATACACGCAAACCGTTGAACAAACCCTATGTGTATTTACATGATAATCAGGTAAATATAATATAATATGGCATTGTTTTTGC
>CAKUWM010000544.1 GCA_934699305.1 uncultured Saprospiraceae bacterium
GTTGTCAAACGGTTAGTCAGAAAACCTTTTGGAAACCCATAATCGTTGGATAGAAAAATGGAAAATAATTTTGCTATACCGCAATTACCTTTAGTCAAAGATACGGTGTGTTCATTTTGGCAGGTTCAAAGATCAAATAATCTACCTTTGAACGAAACAATTGTTCCAAAAGGAGTAATTGAAATAATTTTCATATTTGACACCAGAATAATATCCGCAGAATTAAATAAGCAGCCCCTTGACATTCCACGATGTTTCATTCAAGGTTTTCACACCTATCCTGTGCAACTTCATATAACAGGATCCCAAACTTTCTTTGGCGTAGTTTTGCGTCCAGCTGCAGTACAACATATTTTACATTGCCATCCTAGCCAGTTTACAAACCGTATTATTGATTTAACTTTAATAGATAATTCATTTTATACGAAAATGAAATTTTAAATAGACCAAAAAGTTTTTAAAGAAATATAGCTATATGAGCAGATAGATTTAATAGTTTCTGGAGCAATGCTATTGATAGTCTCAGAAAAGAAAATGCTGATGTCATCAAGGTTTTTGAAGTACTTGTTTGTAAATTTTCTTTTAATATGTTGCCACATTTTTTCGGCAGGGTTGAGTTCTGGACTGTAAGGTGGCAGAAATAAAAGTTTTATATTATGGGGTATTGTCAAAGTCCTTGCTTTATGAAAAGCCCCATTGTCTAATACTACTATTTTGTATTCGTTCGGATTTTGCAAGGAAAATTCATCTAAGAATTTCTGGAATGAATCACTGTTGCAAAGTGGCATTTCTAGTTGGAATTGGGTTCCTGTTATCGGGGAGAAAGCTCCGAACAAATAGGTATATTGAAATACCTGTTGAAAGGTACATACTGGCTGTACGCCTCTGGCAGCTAACCCTCTCCCATATTTGGTATGTAAGCCAAATCGGCTTTCATCCTGAAAATAAAGATTGATACTCTGGTAACAAAGTGGTGCCATTAAAGCAATATCTGTTATGTGTTGCGTAAAGTTTTTTTAAAAGTGTTAACCGCCTCTTCATCTTTGTTTACATGACTTTTACGGGCAACCTTTACGCTGGAGCCAAAATTTTTCATCGCATACTTGAGTATGGTATTGTACTTTATATCCTTATTAAATTCAGTGGCTATCCATTGCTTTAATTCAATATAACCTGCCAACCCATTTTTAGGATCATTCAATTTAGCTCCTATGAGATCATGTTCTTGTTGTGTGAAAACCGAGGGAGCTCCAGACTTCCCCTTGCGTCCATTAACTAATAATGCCTCTAGTCCTCCGGTTTTATATGCAGTACGCCAGTTATGGATACTCTGGCTGCTTACTCCTACACGATCCATCAACTCTCGCTTGGAAATACCTTTGACCCCTGCCTTTTTCATTAGAATAAGCATCTTCAGACGGGGTTGCATTATTAATGGCAACTGACGCAATAGTTTTCTTAACTCTTGCAAACTTTCTTGTACCGGAATATATAAGGCTAATGACATGATTATTATTTTAGACCAAATGTACAACAAAAAAACCAATATCCAAATGTTGGTCTTGTTTATTTTTCATTTCCGTATAAAACACTAAATACAGCAAATGCTCTACTGCCTGTAATTTTTCTTAAAGAGGTAAACATAAATAGACCTGTTGCCATTCCTGCTAATGCAATAGGCAGTCTAATGG
>CAKUWM010000545.1 GCA_934699305.1 uncultured Saprospiraceae bacterium
TCTTCAGCATTTCCATAAGCCGAGGCTGTATCAATTAGGCTGACATTATTATCAATTGCAGATTTTAAAATCTCACTGACCTCAACTACGGTAGTTTGTCCTTTTTTATTGGCAACCCCATAATTAAGACCAAACTGAACCGTTCCCAAACCAAATTTTATATAGCTATCGGTCATTGTATTCTATTACTTTTTCTATAACGTAAGCTTGTTCTTCATCTGTTAAACTTGGATACATTGGCAAACTAATACAATGTTTATAATAGTTCTCAGATTTGGTTAAGTCTGCATCTCCATAATCTATTTCTTTATAGTAAGGTAGGGTATGCAAAGGGATATAATGTATTTGAGCAAAAATATTCTGTTCTCTTAAATAATCATATAAGCCTTTACGATCCTCAACTTCTATGACAAAAAGGTGGTGCGAATTGTAACTTCCCTCTGGCAAGACTTGGTATTTTATTTTTGAGTCTTTAAAAGCATCTTTATACCGTGTTGCTATTTCGTTTCTTCGTTCGACTCCTTGTGGGTTTTTAGCGAGTTGTGATAGTCCTAAAGCAGCTTGCATGTCGGTTAATCTATAGTTATACCCTAAAGCTTGCATCTCGTAATACCAGCCACCATGATTTTCGCTCATATTATCTTTGGTAATCCCATGAGAGCGGTAGAGCTTTAAAAGCTCATAAAGCTTTTTATCATTGGTAGTTACCATCCCACCTTCACCACAGGCAATATGTTTTACAGGATGAAATGAAAACACGGCTATATCCGCATATTTTCCATTCCCACATTTATTTTTAACACCTTTTGAATCTATAAAATAACCTCCAGGAGAGTGAGCGGCGTCCTCAATAATCCAAAGATGATGTTTATCGGCCAAAGCTCTAAATTTCTCAAGATCTACAGGTAACCCAGCGAAATCGACCGGCACAATGCCTTTAAAAAAACCTTGAGGTTTACTTTCAATCAATTTCTCTACAGCATCAATATCTAACAAATAGGTATCGGGATCAATATCCGCAAACCAGACCACTGCGCCACAATAACGCGAAGCATTAGCAGAGGCGGCAAACGTAATAGGCGTTGTAATAATCCGATCGCCTTCTTTCACACCCAATGCCATGTTTGCAATATGTAATCCAGCGGTAGCGTTACTCACTGCAACGGCGTATTTGACATCGACATACGCAGCGAAAGCTTTTTCAAACGCTTCTATTTTCGGACCTTGGGTAAGGAAGTCGGATTTAAGAGTCTCTATGACAGCATCAATATCGTCCTGATCTATTTGCTGTCTGCCGTAAGGTATATTTTTCATCAATTAGGCGTTAAAGGTTGAATCAACATGTTCTTTAATTAAAGACCTCAATGATTCTACAGATTCCCATTCATCATTTGTTCCAGAATTATAAGCAAAACCACTAGCTACTTTTTTTGCGTTAAAGGCTTTGATAAAATCGTCCAATTTCCATTTCGGATTAGAAGGTAAGATGGTGAAATATTTTCCTAAATCGTAAGTGTAAAAAGAATCCGAAGAAGTAATCATTTCTTCGTGAACTTTTTCTCCGGGTCTAATGCCAACAACTTTATGTTCGCATTCTGGGCCTATAGCCTCTGCCACATCCATTATTTTATAAGATGGAATTTTCGGAACAAACACTTCGCCTCCCCAAGCATGCTC
>CAKUWM010000546.1 GCA_934699305.1 uncultured Saprospiraceae bacterium
TTTAATTGTTGTGCTTGTATTCTCAAGTTATAGGACATTTACCTGCGCAAGAAATTAGATTAAAGAAACTTTGTTGTGTAATACATTTTAGATATTTTTGTTTCATATCAAAATGATATTATCATGGCAAAACCATATACTTTAGACAAAAGTTCAACAACCGGATGGTGGCAATGGGCGTGTAAAGATGGTAGTGGGAGAGGTTCTGCTCCTACTAAGAGTGATGCTAGAGATGCAGCCAAATCAGCATGTGGTGGAGAAGGAATTATCACACCACCAAATGTTGATCTTGTAGCACACAGAGGCTATTTGTCTCACTTTATTGTCGAAGATTTAGATGGGAGAAAAAACACATTTAGTGCTGAGGAAATCAGACAAGCAGAATTCTCTTATTTCTTCGGAATGCCCTGTTCTAATGATGAAAAGGTTGATGATGCGCGTAAATTAATTACAATTCTAAAAATTTGGGGGATATATAGAGGTGGATTTAATGTAGAAATGATTATGAAGTTACATTTTTTAACTCCCGATGATACTAAAAAACTCATCTCTAGACGTTATTTTGGCGGTACAATTATAGTTGAAGACAACGGTGCAATTATCTGGAAATTACCTTAATATGAGATTGGTAGCATTAATTATTATTACTACACTCGCTTCTTATCCTAGTTTTGTTGTAGGACAAAATCACCCTAGTGGCACTTTTAAATTTGGGGAAATCAATCTATTGATGGATAAAAACTTTATCTCAAATAAAGATTGGTCTGAGTATATTTATTATCAAAAATATATACATAATACAGACACAAACTATTTTGTTAAAAGTTTACCTGATACAAATGTTTGGAAGAAAGAGTATGTAAATGGTAAAATTCCAAGTTTTCTTGGCGTTGATATAAAATATGAAAATGCTCCAATTATAGGCCTGTCAATTTATCAAATAATAGATTATTGTGAATGGAGAAAAAATAGATTAGTTGAAAAATACAAAAAGAATTATGCCTGTAGATTGCCTGATTTAGATGATATTAAACTGTTTGTTAAAAGACAAAAAGATACAAATTCATTCAATGTATTGGTTCTGATTAATGATGAACCCAAGATTATTAATTACAATTCATCTACAAAATCTATGGAAGTAACTGATTATCATGATAACATAAAATTCTTTTTCTTTTGTGTTATAGAAGTAAAAAATTAACAAAATACGCATAGACGTTAACAGTGTTACTGTTAATGCTTATTCTTTCGTTTAGCTTCTGTTGGTATATCGCTTCAAACTCACGTCAGAAAAAATTCTCATTTTCGCATCAATATTTAACATAGACTCTGCCTAATCGATATTTAATATTCATTACATTTGAGACATGAAAAAGCAATTATTCGTACTCACTCTATTTTTGTTAGTTATAGATTTTATCTATGCTCAAGGTTGTTCACAATGTAGGTTGGTTACTGAGCAGAGTACAGAGCTCGGAGAAAATTCGTTTGGAAGTTCAATCAATTACGGGATTTTGTTTTTACTGATTGTTCCCTATTTATTGATTGCATTTTTCTTTCGCAAAGGACTCATTAAATTTTTTAGACGCGTTTTAAAGCTAAATAAAATTACTGATTAACGGTAAAAATTCATTTCTTCGATGTATTTACATACAGGTTCTGTCAGTAAATA
>CAKUWM010000547.1 GCA_934699305.1 uncultured Saprospiraceae bacterium
GCCTATGAGTGCATTATTGTAATGCTTGATGGCCATATCCAATCGATTTAGATTAACATTGGTCTGTGCTAGTTTTTCATTTGCCTTAAAAATTCTGAGAGAATCTAAATTGACAGTTGCATCCTCCAGGGCATGGGTAAAAGACTGTAAAGATTGTGTGTAATTGTTGAGGTTAAAATTGACCGTTCCAATATTCATATAATATTTGAACCGATCAACCTTAACTTTCAGATTATTTATGATATCGTAGCAGCTCAGATAGTATTCTAGCGATTTTTTATAATCTCCAATATTATTGTGCAATAATCCCAAATTGTTGAGAATTGCAAATTCATTATCGCTGTCACCTATTTTTCTGTATATAGCAAGAGCAGTTGTATAGTGGGCTTCAGCTTCAGTGATATTGTTCAGTTCACTTTCAATTAATCCTCTAAGAGTAAAGTAAAGCGCCTTGTCATTCTCTTTTAAATTAAATGGTTCTACTTTATCAAGAATTTGTATGGCATCTTGATAACGTTCATTAATGAAAAGTGCTGTTGTATAATTGCTAGCGATTGTGAAACGTAAATCAGATGAGCTGATTTTGTCATAATATGAAAACGCTTTTTCAGCATAGTCTAAACTGGCAGCTGGATTTTTGTTGGTGTTTTCATAATATAAATAGGTATAGCTGTTTATATTTTTTAGGATTTCAGTCTCATCCGATTGTTGGCTGCTTGTGGTCAAGGGAAGCAGGAAGAGTATTATTTGAAATATAAATACAAAACTTGTGAATTTCATGGTCAATACTAAAAAAACTAAGGTAAAGGTAACAAACATTAAATATTAAAGAAAAGTTAAAATATAAGGAGTGTCCCCTATGTTTTTTTTTAACTGTTCTTGTAAGTTTGGGTTATATGAATTAAATAATAAACAATAAAAATTATTTGTCTCAAGAGAAAAACCAGAATTAATAACAAACCAATCGATAAACAATTCAAATACTGTTAACAATTATGAAAACAAAACAAAAATTTAAAAAACTATTATTGCTCCTCGTCTTGCCTATGTTGGTTCTAACTACTAGTTGTAGTACGGATGATGGACCAAATTTAAATGACTTATCAGGAATCTTGACCTTCGGCTTTACAGATCCTGTGATTAAGGATTTTCCGTTTGAGGTGGATAATATCAATTATGTGATTAAAAATACAGATAGTTTGCCGTATCAGTTTGACGTTAGTAGTCTAACAGCTAAGTTTACTGTGGTCACCGGATCAACAGTTACTGTTGGTGGAACAGAACAAATAAGTGGAGAGACTGTAAATGACTTTTCCAACGATGTTACTTATGTGGTTACATCTGAGGATGGTTCAGATACAAAAAATTATCGTGTAGAACTTAATGTGGCGCAATTGAATCCGGACGGATTGAAATGGGGTCAAAAATCGCCTAATGCATTTGATCCAACTTTTGATACGCAAGAGTACTTTTATTTAAATGGTAGGCATTGGGTTATCTTAGGGAAGACATTTGCTCATTTTGTAAGTAATCCAGAGTCTAAACTTTATAGTTCTGAAGATGGTTCTGCCTGGGTTGAAGAAACGCCATCTGGCGATTTTCCAATAGGGTTTAGCCATAATGTAGTTGTCCGTGATAACGTGGCTTATGTTGTAGGGGTAATTAC
>CAKUWM010000548.1 GCA_934699305.1 uncultured Saprospiraceae bacterium
ATCGAGAACGGTAAGATCAGCCAGCTTCTGAGCGAGGCGAAAGCCATGCTCTAAGCTGTAATCGGCGTGGGGAATAGGAGCAGCCCAACTTCAGTAAATAACTATTGCTTCTATTCCCTTAAAATTCCTACACTTTATAGAACTCCTTTCTGATGATAATATCAAGGCATGAAAAATATTCCTTCACAAAATCAAGATGAAGATTTCTACAAACAAAAAGTTTTAGATTATGCTTACGAACTTAAAAGGAAAAATTTAGAAAAACGAGGCTTAATCGATGTAGATGTTGAGAAAGTTTATGTAATTTACGCTCGAAAATCTACTACTGATAAAGAGCACCAGCAAAGATCTATTCAAGATCAGGTGAATGAATGTAAAGCGTTTGCAAAGAAAAACAATTTAAAATTTGTTGAGATTTTAACTGAAGAACAGACTGCTCATAAAGCCGAGAAACGAGATGTATTTTACGAGATTCTAAACAATATAAAAGAACAGAAACGTTACAACAGCATTATTGCTTGGCATCCAGATAGATTGGCTAGAAACATGAAAGATGCTGGCGAAATAATGGACTTGCTCGATAAAGGGATTATTCAAGACTTAAAATTTCCTTCCTATACGTTTGTAAATGATGCTAGCGGGAAAATGGCTCTTGGAATCCAATTTGTTCTTGCAAAGAACTATTCCGATAATCTTTCTAACAACACAAAAAGAGGAAATGATAATAAAGTTATTGAAGGCAAATACATGGGGAAAGCTAAGCATGGATATGACGCAAATGAGAATGGTTATTACCGTCCAAATGAAAGCTACGAAACTATAAAAGAAGCTTGGAACTTGGTTATGAATGGGATCCCTCAGAAAAAGATTAAGCAGTTTTTTATTGATAAGGGCTACAAAACTTTAGGTCACACAACTGTTTCAAGAATCTTTACAGATCCTTTTTATGCCGGTATTTATATTCATGGCGACAATGTAGTTGATCTTCAGGCAATAGATAAAGATTTTAAACCAATGATTTCGTATCGCGAATTTGTAACGACGAGACAGCTAATAAGTGCCAAATCAAATTTTGATCCAGAAAGGACAGTTGAAAATATCTTATTCAAAAAGATTGTCAAATGTTCTTATTGCGATCATTACATGACTCCTTACAAGTCAAAGAACAAATATGGTGACTACTACTATTATATAGGTTGTGTAAATGAATATTGTGAAGCTCGAAAAAATCGAAGAATTAAAACTACCATTCGAGGGAAAGTTGTAATGGATTATGTTGTGAACCTTCTAAGCAGTAATTTTAATATTGATAAGAAAACCTACGAGGAAATGGCTTCAAATTACGCCAAAGTTAAGCAAACAAGCATTGTTAACATTGATTCCTCAATCCTAACTCTAAGGGGGCAAATATCAAATTTAACAGCGAATTTAAACGGTCTTGCTCGATCATTAGGTGAAGTTGGGCAAAAAGGTGAAGGAGCAATAACTGAACAAATTAAGAAGTTAAGTGAAGAAATTGATGATAAAAAAGTAGATCTTGAGAAATTGGAAGATCAGAAGATAAGTCTTGAGAGCAATATTAATGAAAAAATTATTCCTTACGAAAATTTCTTGAACTTTTTCGATAATGCCGAACAGATGATAAGATCC
>CAKUWM010000549.1 GCA_934699305.1 uncultured Saprospiraceae bacterium
GGATATACAGCCAGTGAGGTGTGCATCTTATCTATGGATAACTATTACAAACCTCGAACTCAACAGGTGTTTGACGAAAATGGAGTCCAAAACTTTGATCTACTTGAATCAATAGACATGAATTCTTTTTTTAAAGATATTGTCAGGCTCATAAGCGGCGAATCCATTGAAAAAGAAGAATATACTTTCAATAATAGTCAGGCAGAATCACGGACA
Organism: uncultured Saprospiraceae bacterium; assembly: GCA_934699305.1. GTDB lineage: Bacteria > Bacteroidota > Bacteroidia > Chitinophagales > Saprospiraceae > Parvibacillus. Next base: position 217 of record CAKUWM010000549.1, read on the forward strand.
ATTACAATTAATCCTGCGCCCGTCATGATTTTAGAAGGTTTGTTTATCATGCACATGAAGGATTTGAAGGCATTACTCGACTTGAAAGTATATATCGAAGCTAAGGATGCACTTAAAATTATACGTCGAATCAAACGAGACCAAAATGAGCGCAATTACCCATTAGATGACGTGCTGTACCGTTATGAATCTCATGTTTTGCCTTCATACGAAAAATATATATTCCCGTATCGAAACGACGTAGATATTATAATTAACAACAACGGAAATACAGAAGCTATTCTCAAAATACTAAGAAATCAATTTGATATCTTGATTGAAAGAAGCAAATAATCTGAATATCATCTCCATTCTAAATTAGACAAAATGTCATTTAAGAAAATAGGAATATTAGGTGGCGGGCAATTGGGAAGGATGTTGCAGGAAGTGGCACAACAACGCAATATGCCCGTATGGTGCTTAGATAAAAGCCAAGATGCTCCTGCTGCTTTATATCGTGACTATTATGTTGTGGGCGACATTTTGAACTATGATGATGTCGTCCAATTTGGTGATGACAAAGATGTTATCACTGTTGAAATAGAACATGTTAATTTGGATGCTCTTAAAGCATTGCAAAATAAAGGGAAAGAAGTTCATCCCAACCCTCATGCGCTCGGCATAATTAAAAATAAAAATTCACAGAAAAATTTTTATGCTGAAAATAATATCCCAATACCCTTATTTACAGCCTTTCAAAATAAAGATGAAGCAATTCAAGTCTTTTCAGAATGGGAAAATAAGCTCCCATGCATGTACAAATCGGCTGAAATGGGCTATGATGGTAAAGGAGTACGTACAATAAGAAATATACAAGATGTCTATGAGCTTGATAATATAGCCGGAGCTTTTGAAGAAAAAATTGATATTCAGCTTGAGGTAGCTGTCATGATAGTAAGGTCAACCAATGGACAACACGTGCTTTTTCCTCCTGTAGCGATGTATTTCGATGACGAAAATCACATTTTATCAGAAGTTCATTTTCCTTGTAAAATTAGTTCTGATCAGCTTGCATCCATGAACGAAATAGCTATTAAAGTAACAGAAACATTGGATATTTGCGGGCTCTGTGCTTTTGAATTTTTTATTACAACCGATGGCAAAGTTGTCCTAAATGAAATAGCTCCCCGCCCTCATAACAGCATGCATATTTCAATGAATAATTGTATTAGCAGTCAGTTTGATCAACACTTGAGGGCAATTTCGGGAATGCCACTTGGTCATCCTATTATGGAAAAGCCGGGTATTATGTACAATATTATAGGAAGTGATGATGATTATGGTGACGTCAATTGGGATGGATGGGAACAAATTCTTTCATTAGAAGGTCTTTATGTACATCTTTACGGCAAAACAATTATCAAACCTGCAAGAAAAATGGGTCATATCAATATT
>CAKUWM010000550.1 GCA_934699305.1 uncultured Saprospiraceae bacterium
CATTTTCCTTAGACTTCAGCTCAGACCTTTTTTAGAAACAAGGACACAAGCTAAACAGTATTATATTGAAGGGCATATTTTTAAAAAAGAGCTTCGAAACATTAAAGAAGGGTGGGTAAAGCATATGGTTCTAAGTAAAGCTGCTTTAATTACAGGATACTTAGAAGGGTAAAAAATTGGCTTACTGGCATCACCCTTTTCATCTACTACCATTACCATAGAACCCACACATCCTACTTTAGGGTATTTGTCTAAATAGTTTTTCTGAACCTGAAAACGCTGCGGGAGCGAGATGTCATCTGAGTCCATAACAGCGATATACTTACCGCGGGCTATACTTCACCCTTTGTTGCGAAGGTAATAATTCCCGGCATTACTCGGACTTTGGAAACTTCTTATCCGTTCATCTTTAAACTTTTGTATTTCATTCCAAGTATCATCAGTTGAACCATCATCTAAAATAATCAGTTCAAAGTTGGAAAATGTTTGAGATAAAATGCTTTCAATGGCTGTTCCAATGTATTGCTCACGGTTATGACAGGGCATAATCGCACTGATACAGGGCTTACTGGAGCAGTTCATTTCGCAAACTTTGATTTTCGCCAGGAATCAAATAATATTCTCCTATCTATATCATTGTTGTAACATAGAATTGCACCGAAATCATACTTATTGATCAGCGTACTGTAAATAACCTGTGTTAAAAACAACTCTCCATTTGGTTTATAAACCCTTATCTTGAAAACATTGAATTTCAAAGAATCGATTGATTCAATGTATGAAGACGAGTCACATTTTACACCTTGGTTTTGAACAGCTTTGAAAGTAACCAGATTGACTGTTTTATTCCTTTTTTCCCAATCCTTTATTGGAACATTGCCAAATAATTCAATTGTTGAGGAGAATGAATTAAAGGGGTCCTTATAAAATTCAATTAAATCTTTACCCGGGCCGTATTGCGGCTCCTTACCTAAAACAGATGTCAGCATCTGATGCCCTCTACCTTCTGTTTTAGTCGTATCACTTTCGTTGGTTATATTCCATCCTGATGGAACGTTTATTTTCCAGCCTACTTCCTTACAGATATAAAGATTGTTTTCTGGTTGAATTTGTCCAAAAGAAACGGAGGTTATGAAAAAAATAAAGCTAAAAAAAACTCTCATAGTATTATGTTGAATAAATACTCACAAAAAGTAAGTTTACAATAGTGCCTATTATCAGGATAATTATAAACAGACCTGCAAAAAAAATAGGAATATGCCTTTTTTCAGCAGGCAATAGTGCATAACGCTGTGGGATCAAATCAAAATTTTTAATAATATAAATTGTTTCATAAATAAAAGAAGCAAAACTTAAGATGAGTACGAACCAAACGGATGCTATTCGTAAGCTGCCTTTTAATAAATTAGTTAACATAAATAGATTTATCATCAGAAGAGCACATAAACCCGTCATAAAAGTACCAACTCGGCCGGAAAAACTACGTCCAAATAATCTTTTATAAAAAACATAAGCCGCCATATATACCCAATCATACATATTCATATTTTGTACGGAACTATCTTTAATACGATTAATTGTACATTGTTAATAGCCACTATACCAATCGTAGCCCCAATACGAGCTGGACTCATCTGGTATCGATGT
>CAKUWM010000551.1 GCA_934699305.1 uncultured Saprospiraceae bacterium
TGATAGAATATTGCTGCGGAGCAATTTATTTTACAGTCATTATCGCAGGCGGAATATGTTAGAGCGTATTCCGCCATTTTATTTTTGTTGGGTTTATGTTTTTTTCATATGCAAAGTTTTTGGATTGATGAATTATTAATAAATAGTTACAACATCGTTATCAATTTTATATTTTAACCCGGAAGCGAGGCGAAAAGATTCCAGCACTTCAGTAAGGCTTTCATTTTCAATTGTACAACTGAATTTCCTGTTCAATAACGGAGTTTCAGTTACCTTAAAATTTACATCATACCAGTTCTCCAGCACAGGTATCATATCCTTAAGCCTTTCCTGTTCAAAGTGCAATGAGCTTTTTGTCCATTGTGTTTCAATAAAGCCAGAGTCTATTACACTTGGCACCGTTCTCATTAAAGTAATCTGCGGCATATTATCATTCGCCTTTGTAACACTATCTTGTAATGTATAAGTGTTCTGAACTATTATCTTTTCATTTGGCTGTAAAGTAATCTTTTCATTGTTTTTATTTTTAAGCATCACTTCCACAGAACCCCTTACCAATGTGGCCTGTGTATTTATCTCATTTTTATAAGCTCTTACATTAAAAGCCGTTCCCAAAACTTTTACATCCATTGTTTTGGTATGAACTATAAAAAAACGTTGTGAATCCTTCACCACATCAAAATAGGCCTCACCTTCTAAATTCACTTCTCTCGATCTTTCGCCAAATGATTTATTATAGGTCAATTTTGTATCAGAATTGATCCAAACTTTTGTTCCGTCGGGCAATATAAGCGAAGATTTAGAACCTTTTTTAGTTGTAAAAATACTTGCAGACACCTTGTCTTCATGTGTTCTATACTCCTTCTGAAATATAAAATAGTAGCCAAAGCCAAAAACAATAAGCAATGAAGCGGCAACTGCAATCACCCTTTTTAAAGAAACTAATTTCCGGGGTTCTCGTATATTTACATACCCCGGGTCTTTTATTCTCTCACATAAATCCTCTGTAGTACGGTCAATAAATTCTTTATCAATTGACTTTTCAAAAGTTAAAGGCGCTTGAAAAAGAGATTTGACAAGGTTTGAAGCATGACTATACGCGCTTTCATCATGAACCATACCGGACAGTTCCCTTTGTTCCTCAAGGCTAATAATACCCTGCTCCTTTTTAATTAAGAGCTCTAACAATCTGTCTAAATTCATGAATTAGGTTTCTGCTTATAAATAAATGACGCTTTGAAATAAGCAAAACCCCTAAATGTTTAAAAATTACTTTTTACCGATACTGATTTGTGAATTAAATTCAGGAAGCTGCTCTTTAAGAAGGGATATAAGGCGTTTGTTAGCAATGCTCATTTGTGCTTCCACGGTTTTAACTGAAATATTTAAAAGACTTGCCACTTCACTATATTTCAGCTTTTCTTCTTTTATTAACCTGAAAATAAGGCGGCAACGCCCGGGTAGCTCATCAATAGCCTGGTTAATGCTTTCCATATTTTCTTTCGATATTAAATTGTCCTCAGGTGAACTGAAAGTAAACAAATAATCATCGCCAATTTCATCAAAAAAAAGAACCTTTTGTTTTCTTAAAAAGCTTATAGCTGCATGCTTGGCGGCAACGTACAGGTAATTTGATAAATTGTT
>CAKUWM010000552.1 GCA_934699305.1 uncultured Saprospiraceae bacterium
TGTCAGTTAGTATTGCAATTGTTTTAGACACAAGGAGAGTAAAAAAAGAAAATCTTTATCCAGCCAAATTAAGAGTAACGGTAAACCGAAAACAAGAATATTATCCTACCATATATAATCTTACCCAGAAGGACTACAACAAGTTTTTAGCACCCCGAATAAGTGATGACCTACAAAAAGTAAGAGCGTCATTGCAAGAATTAGAGAGGGATGCTGCTATCGAGGCGAAAAAGATTAATCCTTTCGATTTTGATCGTTTTGAAAAAGAGTTCATTATGAGGAATCCGATATTTAAAGAACGCAAAAGCAAATTAAAAAAAGCTGTCGCAATAGAGTCGGTTCAGGAACAGAGGCAAGAAGCAGATAAATTTGACTTTTCATCCTATAGAGATCGTTTCCCAATCTTTAATGAAGTAAGCCCCGCTCTTGATTATATTGCAGTAACATTCATCAGCTATATAAAGAATTTATTAATGGAGGGCAGAATTGGAACTGCATTAAGTTATCGGGATGCTTATACATCATTGAAACAGTTCAGAGGTAACATTCCATTATCCGCAATTACGAAAGAGTACCTCATACAGTTTGAACGGTGGATGATCCACGACAATAAATGTTCCAAAGCGACAGTAGGAATAAAGCTGCGGTCTTTACGTGCGGTATTTAACGAGGCGATTAATCAGGAAACAGTGAAAGGAGATATCTATCCATTTGGAAAAAAGAAATACAAGATTCCGACGGCAAAGAAGGCAAAAAGATCATTAGAACGGGCCGAAGTACAACTATTACATAAATTCGAGCCTGAAGAAGAACATATCCAAAGAGCAAAAGCCTACTGGTTTTTCTGTTATTTCGGGAACGGTATGAACCCCAAAGATTTGGCCTACCTGAAATATGAAAATATTGATGGGGAGTTTCTTCATTTTATCCGGGCAAAAACAGAGCGTTCGATGAAGGATGATCCCATAATAATTACTGCCTATATCAATGCCGATATGCAAACTATCATTGAAAAATGGGGTAATAAGCATAGGACTCCGGATAATTATATCTTTCCTGTATTAGAAACATCTATGGGTGTGATGGAACAATATAGTCGTGTTAGAACATTAACGAAATTTATCACTGATGGAATGGCTGCCATTGGTGAAGAAGTAGGGTTATCAAAAAAACCTAACAATATGGTATGCCGTCATTCCTATGCCACACATTCCAAGCAATCAGGAGCTACAACTGAATATATTAAGGAGGCGTTGGGTCACGCAAGTCTGACGACAACGGAAATCTATCTGGGTGACTATGAAATGGAAACAAAAAAAGAATTCTCAGATAGACTATTAGCCTTTGGCAAATAATACGTCAAAATAAAGTAACTTCAAAAATAGTTTGGGTTTTAATTTTTGAAAATATTTTGCTTCGAAAAAACTTGGGAAAAAACTGGGAAAAATTGTTTTTGCTTTATACGGAAATAGATTTGGGTCGTCGCAACTTGGCGCTCCTTCAATCCATTCACGTATTTTTTTCTCTGTTGTTGCAGAAGAATGATATTTTACGGTGAAGGTTACGGCACCGCCCTTTGCTTCAGTAAAGGTTACTTCATCAATACCGTCTTTGTTTATGAGTTTCTTTTTAATGGC
>CAKUWM010000553.1 GCA_934699305.1 uncultured Saprospiraceae bacterium
ATCTGAGGGAGAGGTTATCATTGAAAAAAATATCACCCCCTTTATTCTTTTTCAACAATATAACAAATCACTGTTCCCGTATTTTAGCCTAAAAAAGAATGTTGAGATCGCTTTACATGATCAAGACCAAAAAGAAGTAAAAGCAGTTCATGCTCTTGAACTTGTAGGGTTAAAAAACTTCTCTGACCATTATCCTTGGCAGATTTCAGGCGGCATGCAGCAACGGGTCTGCATTGCCCGGGCACTGGCCAAAAAGTCTTGCATCCTTCTGTTGGATGAGCCGTTCTCTTCCTTAGATACCATAAATAAGCATAAACTGGAAGATGACCTGCTCTCGCTTATCCGAGAGTTTCAGATGACCTGCGTGTACGTCACACATGATATTGATTCGGCAATTTATTTCTCAGACAGGCTTTTTGTACTCAATAAAATGCCGGCATTTATCACTGATGAATTTTCAATAGAATTAGGCCCCGTGAGATCCCAAATTGAGACTAAGGCAAGCGAACAATTCCTCAAATACAGAGAAGATATCTACCGTAAACTTGTAGGCCATGAAAATTAAAAGAGATTTTTTCAAACCCTTTGTCATCCCATTACTACTTGTAAGCGCCTGGGAGGTATTTGCACATAACCATGCGCTTCTCACATTTGTTTATCGCATAGTAGGGTATCCGCTGGCAAAGATTCCTGATTTTTCCTTTCTATCTCCTCTATCAGAGATCTCTGCTGCTTTCATTTCCTTAATCACCGAAGCAGAATTTTATTCTCAAATAGGTAATACATTACAAATCCTGCTCACTTCATTTAGTATTGCAACGCTCTTAGGTATAGCCGGGGGGCTATTTATCAGCTTGTATAAAAATTCAGAACTTTTTTTTATTTCCACCATCGATGCACTTCGTTCCATTCCTCCCATCGTTCTATTACCGTTATTTATACTTTTTCTTGGTATTGAGAATCAAATGAAAATTACTTTTGTTTTATTCGGAGGAATATGGCCCATTTTGTTAAATACCTATTTCGGTGTAAAAAATATTGACCCGGTGTTTTTAAAAGTTACGCAAAACCTGCAACTGAAAAAATCAGGAAAACTATTTAAGGTCATTCTTCCTTTGTCATCACCTGCAATTTTTACAGGAATAAAGATTGCCCTGTCTTTGTGTCTGATACTCACTATTGTTTGTGAAATGTTAATCGGGAACAAAGGAGTTGGCTTTTTAATTAATTATGCAAAACGTAATTCTGAGTACCCTGAAATGTATGCTGGTATTTTCCTGGTTGCAGTAATAGGCTTTTTCATTAATAAATTTTTAAAATATGTCGATCGTCGCTTCTTATCCTGGTACTACCAAAGTCAGAAATAACGAAATTAAAAATATAAATATCCAAGATTTTGTGTTTAAATACATAGATGCGGATCAGCGCGTATTTCACCCACACCCCATTAGCCTCATGATGGCAGAGAGGATCTGTGTAAGCCCACAAGATACTATCTTAGATCTATGTACAGGTTCAGGTATTTTTGCAATAACCGCAGCAAAACTAGGTGCCAGAAAAGTTATTGCAGTAGATATTTCACCTTATGCATTAGAAGTGGCAAAAAACAATGCTTTCTTAAACAACCTACCGACA
>CAKUWM010000554.1 GCA_934699305.1 uncultured Saprospiraceae bacterium
GAAAATAAGGTTGAAGTAGTTGGGATAAATCCTATTGCTTCAACCTTTTAGTTTTTAATAAAAGTTAAGACAGATGTAATAAAACTTCTTTTATTCGACCACACGCCTCAATAATTTGTGCATCGGAGGCTGCGTATGATATTCTAATACAGTCATCATCCCCAAATGCAGATCCGGCGACTAAGGCAACATAAGCATGTTCGAGGATAAAAGTACATAATTCATCTCCATTATGGATAATCTTTCCGTCAGGAGTCGATTTGCCATAATATGAGCTAACATTAGGAAACACGTAGAATGCGCCTTCCGGAATGTTGCATCTGACATTTGGAATATCATTTAAAAGACTTAAGATAAGGTCTCTACGTTTTTTAAATGCTTCTCGCATTTTGTACGTTTCATTTAAATCCGTATCTAATGCCGTTACGGCAGCTTTTTGACTGAAAGAGGCAGCTCCGGAAGTAAATTGACCTTGCATTTTGTCCACAGCTTTAGCTACTTCTTTGGGTGCGCCCATATAACCCAATCTCCATCCTGTCATGGCAAAGCCTTTGGAAAATCCATTGATTGTTATCGTCTGGTCTTTGACGGATGGAATGGATGCGATACTGGCGTGATGACCGGTATAATTGATATATTCATAAATCTCATCTGAAACGATATAGATTTCATCTTTCGATCCAAGAATATTGGCAAAAGCATTCAATTCTTCTAACGAATATACACTACCTGTTGGGTTGCAAGGACTTGAAAAGATGATCATTCTGGTTTTATCAGTGAGTGCATCTTGAAGTTGAGAAGGGAGTACTTTAAAGTCATTTTCGATACCTGCATGTACGATAACCGGCACGCCGCCTGCCAACTGTACGATTTCCAGATATGAAACCCAATAAGGCGCAAAAATAATCACTTCATCACCATCGTTTAAGAGGCTCATCGCAGCATTAGCAATAGATTGTTTTGCTCCATTCGAAACGACAATTTCATCCAATGCATACTCGATATTATTGTCACGTTTGAATTTTCTTTGGATGGCCTGTTTTAGTTCAAGTAATCCCGAGACAGGAGTATATTTGGTATATCCTTCTTCTAATGCCACTTTGGCAGCATCTTTAATAAATTGTGGTGTATCAAAGTCCGGTTCTCCGATACTCAAGTTGATGACGTCATTCCCTTCTTGTTTAAGTTTTCGCGCTTTAGCCGTCATCTGGAGTGTAGCAGATTCAACCATTTTTATAATTCGTTCGGCTAAAGGATATATTACTGGTTTGCCCATAATCTATGTATTTTGAAAGCAAAGGTAAGGAGTATTTGCATTAATAAATCAAATAAGCATGATCCAAATTATTTTTTATTCTTTTTGAATAATTTACGGTAAAAAGTTAAAAGTATTTGTATCTTAGTGTTTTCAATTAACTTCACTTCATCATGATCACCATCCATGAAATGCCGGCTCTGCGTATATTAGCAGGAATGATAATCGGAATACTCTTATTTCCTTATTTTAATGGACTTAGTACAGCCTGGATAGTTGTATTATCAACATTAAGCATTTTATCTTTAATTCTTACCTTTAAAGTAGAATTAAGCTACAAAGAGAGATACCTTAGTAGCTTATTTTTATTAATAC
>CAKUWM010000555.1 GCA_934699305.1 uncultured Saprospiraceae bacterium
ATATTATTGATACCTACATTCAGATTAATATAATTCTTTTTAATCTTCCAAGACTTACCGCCAAAGAGGTCAAGTGTAAAAGCCGGTTCAAATTCTTCCTGATTTAAAATTCTATACCAATTGGCTGACCCCGGCTCTACCAATTCCGGATTGGCTATATCAGAGGTTCTTCTATAAGGATTCATATCAAGATAAGCTTTTCTTGCATAATTACCGCTAACAGTAACAAACCAATATTTTGGCGAATTGTAGCTGATGCCAAGTGAATAAGCCTCCTGAGGTGTATTTTCAACGCGATATCCTTTTTGATAGACGGTCAGCTTCTTAACGATCAAATCATTGTCATTGCTAATGGTTACTAAAGGATTATTGGCATAAACATATTGTCCAATGGATGCAACTCCATTAATCCTCCATTTTGAAGAAAGGTTTATTTCTGTGCCAACTTCTACGCCGGCATTTTGCTGATTGATGCCGGTCATGTTGAAATTAACAAATGTCCCATCCACATCATTAAAGAAGGAAGTACGTGTTGTTCTATCGGTAAAATTAGTCAGATAACCTATCAACTTCAATTTCAATTTAGGTGCAACATATTGATATCCGCCTTCTAAAGAAAATATTTTTTCATTGGAAAGCATTGGAGCCACAGCATTTCTGGTTCTTGGTGAAGTATAGATATTTTTTACCAATGGCGCTTGTGAAAAATAACCAATATTTCCTAGAATATAATTTCTTCCATCTATTTTATAGGTTATCCCTCCTTTTACACCATATTCTATGAATGTGGTCTTGGTGGATTCACCCAATGAGACATTAGGAAATCTACCATTACGGTAGTTACCTTGTCTCCAACTGGTATTTTGCCCTATGCTTCCACTAAGGAAAATATCAACTTTTCGCATAGTAATTATATTCTGCACCCATGCATTATAACTTTGTACATTTAAGTCATAATCAAATCCATATCGATCGCCTTCTCTTACTACATGGTTAGGCTTATCCAAATTTGGTTGAGCAGCATCTCCGTTGGATGCCAGGTCACGTTCAGCAAATTTATCAATGTCTAAAAAGTACTCTCCTCCAAGTAAATCATCTACAAGTCTGTAATAATTAGCATTATAACGCTGATAACTAATTCCTCCATTAAGAACCCACCTTTCAGATAAAACAGCTTGTGCTATAGAGCTAAAGTTAAAAATCTTATTGTCTGAACGTTGATCTTCTAAAATATAATATGAGCGTCGTCCTGAGACTTGATTACCGGCAATACCGTCCACATTATTTACTGTTTCATTCTTATCCCGATTTACTTGATACATATAATCCCAGTTAACCTGTCGCCAAGAGAGATCGTTCAACCAATGATCCTTTAATATGTTGGAACCGGAAGGGCTAGATGCACCACTTGGTAAGTATTTATAATAATCGGGACGTGGATCTCGGGCATTATACCAATCCAGACGAGTATTGGATTCAAATCCGGTTTGATAGGAGGCAACATTCGTTAGACTAACATTTTTATTGATTTTCCAGTCATGACGTAAAATACCAATAGGTTTGTGGCTACTACCGACCCGTGAATTTCGTTTTACTCCATTTTGATAACCCCAATTAGCATTATAA
>CAKUWM010000556.1 GCA_934699305.1 uncultured Saprospiraceae bacterium
TTCACAAATTGGTAATCAGAGATGTTTGCTTTGGCAATTCCATGCCGTGTACCTAAATAAATATCGTCATCTACGAAAAGCAAATCTCCAATTGACCCAAGGTCGTTATTGTTAGCGGTCTTTGTTATACTGACAAAGGATTCGCCTTGATCTACAGAGCGTAAGATCCCATTAACACTACCCACTACAATTTCGTCAGAACCTCGAAACTTAATTACTTTTACCGTATCATACTTAGCTCTTGTGCTAGAAATTCCAGTAGCCGAAAAAGATTTTCCGCAATCTTTAGAAATAAACAACGAAGACCCCATCACCGCACCGAGTGCATTTTTAAACATTATTTTTGACACTGAGATAACCATTTCGCCTGAAGTGGACAAGGCCATCGCATCTAAATACTCCTGAGGGCCTTTCTTGTATATCACCGCTAACAGGTTTCCTCTATCATCATATCGGGCAATTTTATCGTAATGGAGCAATATGAATGTGCCGTCTTCTAACGGAAAAATCGAATTATTTTGCAACCCACTTAAAAATGGAAATTTGATGTTTTTGAAAGACAAACCGTCATCCGAGCTTATTGACATCCCACTCGTTGTCGCCACAATCCATGTTCCGCTATTAGTAATAGCTACATCTAAAACATTGCCTTCGACGATTTGACCATAACCATTATTAGGAGGGTCTTCAAAAATATCCACACTTTTAATGGTTGAAAAAGTATCACCATTATCAATACTTACTTTTAATTCATTGAGGTTCGCCACAAGTATGCGATTTGGCTTAAGCGCTCGGCTGGACTCTGGAACACAAAACCGCTGCGAACTTACCCTGCTTACAGAAAATTCCTCTAATGCTTGAGGCTCTAACGCTTGATGTTCGATGCACCCTACAACTACAAATAGAGAGATCAAAAGAACGAAGGAAGGGATTAAAATTGGTTCCCTTATAAAAGAAATCTTCACTTGCGTCTCCCATCTCTTGATAGTGGTTAGTCAGAGAAGTTTTTTCCGTTTTCGTTATAGCTGAATTTTTCGCGCGCGTTTTTGCTGAAGAAGGTCCAGTTAATGGTGACCTTTTTCCGATTCGCAATTTTATTCCACGCTGTTGTTCGTTTTCGAAGCATTTCGATATCTGGAATTCTCGCTTTTCCAAGACATTGACGCGAGTACATTCCGATCGCGATCTCGGCTTGGTTCAGCCAACTGCCGTGCTTTGGCGTAAAGTGAACATCGAATCGTGACCAAATTCTTTTTCCCTCTTCGTCACCGTAAAATCGAATGAGTGATTTTTCCGAATGAGTACTCAAGTTATCCAAGCCGGATTCAATCGACATCTCAGCAAACATGAGCATCGCATGCGATTCCCTCATATACACGCCCTAGTCCTCGACAGTGAAAAGATCATCGGAATGTACCCAGTTTACGTGCACAAAAAACACTTCTCAAATTTTAGAAGGCGAGTGAATCAAAATAGTACAAAATGTCCCGCTTTTTCGTTAGTCGGACTTTTGACGCGATCATTTATTGATAAACGCATAGGGGCTGTTGACGATTCGTCTCGGTGCTTCCAATTTTGAGAATTGTGTAAGTATTGAAAGAAAATGGTGATCTC
>CAKUWM010000557.1 GCA_934699305.1 uncultured Saprospiraceae bacterium
GTAATTTTTAAAGACTTTGTAGGAAAAACAAGTTATTAACCAAACCTATTAAAAATAATGTAGGTTTTAAAATTTAAAGATCATGAGAATAACAAAGAAAATAATATTTAGTATATTGATTATCGCTATTATAAACTCTTGTGATAAAAAGGCGATCGAATCTGAAACAACCTTTGGAAATAATTTTGAAATAAGTAAAGTTTCAAAAATTGAATTGTCTAATGATATTAAAAGAACATATCAAAAAAACTTAGTTGGATTAAGTATGAAGAGATCAACTTCTGAATTCGATTTTGAAGAAATAACAAGTATTTATAATGTTGAGTCAGGAACCACTTCTTATATGGTAGAATCTAATGACAACAAAAACATAAAACTTGGAGTTTACCCTATAATTAATGGAGAATTCACCTTTCTGAAAATTGAATATCTGTCTGAAGATAATAATATTAAGAAAATTTTATATAAAGATTTCGGCAACAATCTTATTTCCGAAATTTTGATAAACATAAATGATAAGACTGTTAGTGTAAATGAGGTTCAAAACCAAATACAAAACAGAGGAGGTTGTGGTCAAGCAACTGCCGATTGTATTACCAGTGCTTATACCGAACAGGGATGGTATTCAGTAGCAGGATGGATAATTACAGGCTTTCAGCCTTGGTTTGGAGTTGCGGTAGCTACTGGGTGCGCAGGTTTATCATGTCTTTAAATGAAATGAAAATGAAAAATTTAATACTTTATTATTTTGCAATATTACTACCAATACCGTTACTGGTTTATTTTGCCATGAATAATTCCATAGTTTTTATGGTCTTACTGTTATCATATGCAATATATAGAGGCTTTGTAGATGGACAACGATTATTGGAAAAATCAATTATAAGTAAAAATGAATTCTGGAAAGCTTTTATTCCGTTTTGGTGTTCTCGTTTTTACAGACAATTATATTTTGAAAAATAATTACGTGATAAAATAAGATGCCTTGGAAGCAATAGCGGCTTTTGGCTCATGCCAAAGGCCGCTATTGCTATAATATGAATTGTAACATCTATATTTTTATTATATGGGACTTAAACCTACTACCAGTACATTTGATCGTCGCAAGCAACCCTGATACCAAGTCTATAACAACAAGAAGAGGTCCTAGAATCTTGAAAAACAGAGGATTTCGATTTTAACCAACATTGTTAGTAAAAATTCAGTCTTTTTAAGAATTTGAACCTCAATTTGAACATATCCTTCAAGAAGAAGGTAGCCAAAATTAAAAGTGTAACCCAATTGTAAGGTATTGAACAATTCAACACACTGATGATGTTTGATCAGCCAGAACACAACTGGAATACTACTGGACAGTTTTCAAAAAAGATCAATAACATCTGATATAAATTGTGAGGCAACTTGGATGTAGCGATTTTTAAATCAGACCACAAATCTCAGTATTTCAAAATCCTTTAGAAAATAATTAAAAAAAACATCTAAAAACAATTCAGATTACTGTTTTCCCGTAGTTCTCAACACTGATAATACTCCGCAAGGCTAAAAACGCTAACCCATTTATTGTCAATGCGAAGGATTGAAATAAACGTAAAATAAATTTGTATTTATCC
>CAKUWM010000558.1 GCA_934699305.1 uncultured Saprospiraceae bacterium
TTGGATATCCACTCCTTGCAATTTTCATATTGAAAAAAGAATCGCTGAATACCTGATTGATTATGAAGAAAAAAGCTAGCATTGATTTAGAGACATTAATTGGAGCTCAAACATTATTGGACTTGCCAATCTCCTATAGGTATATGGATCAATCTAATTACACTGTTAAAAATGCAAAACTGGTAAGCTGCTCTTTATATAAGGATAAGGGGTTTTATTCAACCCTATTTTACAAACCAGTTTCGAAATTTAAACTAAGATGAAGCATCAATTCTTTTCTCTTTATAGTAATTGTATTCCCGTCTCAGGCTTGAGTCAAGCAATAATCTATGACTTGCAATTTCATCGTTATAAAATCATTCCAAAATTATTGCATACCGTGTTGAATATTAAAGGAAAAACAGTTTATGAAACGAAAAAGGAATTTCATAATAAATATGATCTTGGGATTGATCAATATTATACTAAATTAGCAGATGAAGGATTTGGATTTTTTAGTAATGAACCTGAATATTTTCCTGAGATTGAACTCAGTTTTGCTTTTCCTGGTATTATAAGTAATGCTATAATTGATATTGATATAGAAAGTAATTTTGATTTTTCAAGGATCTTTAATGAGTTGCAGATATGTGGCTGTGATACGGTTCAATTGCGGTTCTATTTTTCTGTAAAATTGATGGATTTAAATTTAATTCTGACCCATTTGGTTGATAGTAGTATAAAGAGTGTTGAGATTCTAGTTCCGTTTTCAAGCGAATTTACGAAAAACAATATTAATGAATTTGTTAATTTGAATAAACGAATTAGGAAAATTATATTCCACAAGTGGGATGTAAATCAGAACCAATATCATATTGACGATGTTATACTATTTTTTTTACCAAATGAAATAGACTATATCAACGATTGTGGATATATTGAAAAATCAGAATTTGTTACAAATTTTAGGTTTTTTACAGAAGCATTGCACTTTAATACATGCCTGCACAAGAAAGTCTCGATCAATACCAAAGGAGAAATCATGAATTGTCCAAGTTTGAACATCAAATTTGGTAATATAGATTCAGCGTCAATCTTGAATGTTGTTAAATCCAAAAAGTTCCAGCAATTATGGCACATTAATAAAGATAAAGTTCATATCTGTAAGCATTGTGAGTATAGGTATATGTGTAGCGATTGTCGAGCATTCCGTTCTAGTGAATCTATCTACAGTAAACCTTCCAAATGTACTTATAATCCGCATAAAAGAAAGAATTCAATTAATTTTCAGTAAGATGAAAAAGATCACATTAGTTATTATAGCTGTATTTATTTATAATATATATATATTTGCGCAAATTGATAGTAATAAACCATATTTTGATTTGATGAGAATTGCTGACTCATCTTACAAAACAGGAAATTTTGAATTGGCTATTCGTTATGCAAATCAAGCCCTTGAATATGGAAATTTGGAAAGTCATTTGTATAATTTAGGCTGTTACTATTCCTTAAATGGTGATCCTGACAGTGCAATATATTTCATTAATTTGGCAATAGATAACGGATACAGAAATTGTAGCTGGCTCACTAAAGATGCTGATCTGGTGTCCTTAAGATATGGAAC
>CAKUWM010000559.1 GCA_934699305.1 uncultured Saprospiraceae bacterium
ATATAGATCAGGGTGAAGAAGAACCGGTATTAGATGGCTTTCAACCGGACTGGGCACAGTTAACTTACAATATCTCTTCTTATATCGGCGAAAGCGTGTATTTCAAAATCGTATTTAGATCAGACGCCAAGGTCAATAAAGAAGGAATAAAAATTGATAAAATTCGCATCATTTCTGTACCACGTGAGAAATTAAGTGCTCATAATGAAATCGATTACAATTCCATTGTTAGCCCTAATCCGGCATCCAATATGCTTTATATTCACCGTAAAAATACCGGTATGGCAGAATTGAGATTATATGATACACATGGTAAAACCGTGTTGAGTGCACCATTGTCTAACAAAATGGAAGCCATCGATGTCCGTAATCTTATATCAGGCGTATATATCTATCAGATTTACAACAATTTAGACCAAAGACCTATTATAGGCAAAGTAATTATTTCAAAATAATTAATCAATTACTTGAAAAATCAAATATAAGTTGTATCTTTGCACTTCAATTAAAAAAATACCGCGGAGTGGAGCAGTTGGTAGCTCGTCGGGCTCATAACCCGAAGGCCATAGGTTCGAGTCCTATCTCCGCTACTAAGAAAAGACCGCCACGAAATATCGGGCGGTCTTTTTGTTATCTACATGTCTAAACCTCCTATTAGCCTAACTTCAACCCAAATTCCGCATTAGACAAATACGGAATCGATTTACGACTCGTAATCAATGGTTTACAGAAACCATTGAAACGATTCATACATCGGGATTACTTTCATAATCAGCATTATAAGGTTTTCAAAACCTATACTGCTGAATTCGAGTTCAATCGAGTATATAATACGAAAATGATTTTTATAATATGCTCAAATTTCATAAAATAATAAAAAGCTCAAATCAAATTTCCTATGAATTATCTGCTGATAAAAACAAAGAAAATTCAAGATTTTATAACAAAATTTATAACAATAACTAAACTTCTAGAATAGCTTTGTACTTCTTTTAATTTAGATATATCAATACACCCATGATAATATAATAAGTCAATTGATGTTTTTGTATCAGTAATTGAAAAAGGATATAATCGGATACCTCCATTTAATCTACAATCAAATAGACTTATATTTTCAGCTTTACCAGAATAAATTTCTGGCTTTATTCTTAAATGATTATAAATAGTTCCTATTGCCTGAATACCAATAATTCCATCTATTAGATGTGTTTTATTTTTATTTTCGATTATATTGTAAACAAAATTGCTGGTAAGACCACCTTGATAAGATCTCATTGATAAACTTTGTCCAGTATTTTGGTATATTTCATTGGATTTAAATCTAAAACCACCGGTTCCGAGCATTCCACCAAATTCAATATTGTAATTATCGCAATGAACAACTTTTTCAATTCCTAATTCCATTCCCAGCAATATTTCAGAATATGTCTGTCCTTTATATAAAAAATCAGGAGTAAAGCCAAAAGGGTCTGATAATGTACCTTTTGTTTTAATGAAATTTATACTTGACCCAAAGGAAAATTCAAAAAAGTTTTGTCCCAGTATTGTGTTTAAAACACAACTTAAAACGAAACAACTTACAATTCTAAAAAGCATAGGAT
>CAKUWM010000560.1 GCA_934699305.1 uncultured Saprospiraceae bacterium
ATAAAATGTTGTGTATAACCACTAATGATAAAATTATAAGCACTTGCTAATTCATGATTTCCCCAGGTTTGTAACTGAATGTAGGTCAATTGCATATTTGGATCCTGATTGGAAGACCAAACAGGATTCTCATTCATATCACTAAATTTTTTACACCCTGCATATATTATAGTTGAAGCAAGAATTAAACAGAATATTTTAAGTTTCATGCTATTTATGGTTTTTTAGAATTTCATAAATAAATTAAATCCAAAGCTTTTTCTTGACGGGAGAGAACCATACTCGAGCCCATGAGCGAAACTGTTATTGTAGGTAGATTCAGGATCTATATTAGGCACATTTTTGAAGATAATAAAAGGATTTCTCGCTATAACTGAAAACGATAATTCATCTGCAAAAGAACTAATCCATCTTTTAGGCAAATTATAAGAAATCACAATCTCTCTTATTTTAGAATATGAATTATCATAAACAAACTGGCCGGGCATTTGTAATGTAATCCAATCCCAATATGTTTCCGGATTAACATAGATATCGTTTGGCACATAGGTTTTATTCCCATTTTCATCTGTTTTTTCTATTACGCCTTTAGCAAGATAGCCTCCTGTAGCAGTCCACTCGGAAGGTAATTTTCCAGCCGCAATCCTTTTTTCTTCTGATGCATACCATCCGTCACGACCTTCAAGAGTATGTATTGATCGCCCCCATCTAAAATTAGACTGGTCTGTCATAGAAAACATATCGGCTCCTGCTTTAATGTCAATAATAGCATGTATGCTAAAGTTCTTATAGCCAAATCTGTTATACATACCGCCTGTCCAGTCCCAGGTTCCATAACCATAGGTAATCCAGTCTGAACCTCCAAATAATGGAAAACCATTTTCCCCAATAATAACTTCGCCTGAAGGTGAGCGCTTAAAGTCTTGCCCTTTTATAGCTGCGAATTTTTCCCCCACAACAGCCTGAACATTGGACATTACACACCACGGAGAAGGGGCTAACTCAACAGTTGGAATATTAGTATGGCCATCATTAAACAACTCTAATATTGTGTTTTTATTACGTGCAAAATTTAAATTCAAGTCCCAGGCAAAATCGCCACGAACTACAGGCCTGCTATTTACAACAACCTCAACTCCCCTGTTCAGTATTTTACCTGCATTAATAAGTGTATTGGAATAGCCTGTTGTTGCACTTGTTGGCAAATTCATAATTTGATTACTACTTACCTGACTATAATAAGTAACATCGAGCGTAAGACGATTATTGAAATATTTTGTTTCAATACCATACTCTGTTGAAGTTGTCATTGTTGGTCTCAAATCAGGATTTGGCCTCAAATTATTATTTATATACCCAACAGGGAAACCTGTATATGGCCTATTAGACAAATTATATATCAGGTTCAAATTATAAGGATCTGCATCACTGCCTACTTTGGCCCATGAAGCCCTTATTTTCCCATAGTTCAATATTTTGTTTTTTATTTTTAAAAAATCAAGAAATTGCTTTTGTATATTTGCCTTTTCTGTTCAACCGACTTCTATAAAAAATGAAAGTAGTCATCTTTGCCGGCGGGCGTGGCACGCGCATCTC
>CAKUWM010000561.1 GCA_934699305.1 uncultured Saprospiraceae bacterium
CGATTTTATATGTTTTTTTAAGTGATGTCAGACATGCTGATGATCATTTAGTCCATCTCAAGCTCAACGAAAGAATATCTGTATTAGCAAAATGTGAGGAGGCGCCCAAAAAAGGTAATAGTTGGCAAATTGTTATGAATGCACAATCATACATACACAAAGGTAGGACTAACTCTCTTAGTGGTAAATTTATTTTATTTAGCAAGGAATTGAATGAGATACCTGCGCCTGGTGAAAGCTATATTGTTCAAGTAAAATTAGATACATTAAGATCTCCTGATATTCCAAAATCATTTGATTATAAATTGTATTTGGCTCGTCAAGATATATATAAGATAGGCTATATACAAAAAGAAGACTTAAAAAAAGTAGGGGAGTCATCGGTAATAAATTTTAGAAATTGGGCATATCAAATCAGGAACTGGAGCATTGAAAGATGTACGAGATTGTTGGGGGAGAATGAATTGGCGGATGTTGCTTCCGGGTTGATATTTGGATATAGAGATAAAATAGATCCCAATACAGAGCGTGCATTTGTCAATACAGGGTCGGTTCATCTGTTGGCGGTATCCGGGATGCATGTTGTATTGATTTATTCCAATGTCTTATTATTGTTAGGATTGTTACGAATAAGAAGAGTAGTTGGCAAGAAGAATGTACCATTGATGGCATTGATATTTTTGTGGGTTTTTACATTTGTTGCCGGTTTAGCAGCATCCATAGTGAGGGCTACTTTAATGATTACAATTATGGTGATAGGCAAGTATTTTGGAAGGCAAGGCATCACAATGAATACAGTATGTGCTGTGGCAGTGATTATGTTGATATACGAGCCAAATGTGCTTTACGATGTTGGTTTTCAACTATCTTTTGCTGCGGTTGTAGGCATATTAACTTTTCAACAGCCTTTAAAGCAATATTTCCCTGAATGGTTATTGGTAAGGAATGGTTTGTCAAACATGATTTCAGTTACCATAGCGGCACAAATAACGACTTTGCCATTGATTTTATATTACTTTCACCAATTTCCGGTATATTTTTTATTAGCGGGAATAATTGCAGTATTTTTAGCAGACTGGGTTATAAAGATAGGCTTAGGTGTCATATTAATTTCAATCATTTCAAGTAAAATTGCAGCATATTTTAGTCTTTTGTGGCAAATGTCCGTTTGGTCTCTTTTGAAAAGTGTTGAATGGATAGACCACATTCCACATGGATTGATTACTGCTATTTATTTTCCGATGGGGTCAGCATTAATTTTGTCGTTTTTGCTGATATTGACCATGATTCGATGCAATGGCAAAGTAAAGTATTATACAACTACTGTGATAACAGGAATATTTTTAATGATGATAATAGATAGCACTTCATTATACAAAGCAGCGGGAAGAATAAGTTCTGAAAAATATTCTTTGAATGGAAAGCAATTAGTCATTGAGAGAAAAGGGTTTGATGGAGTTGTATGGGCAAATAAGGCTTTGGATTCAGCAAAGGTTATGGATAGATTATCTGGATATTTGATTTCTGAAAGAATAATTAGAATGAAATATAAGCACCTTCCAACGGAAAATGACGGATATATACCTATTGAAAAT
>CAKUWM010000562.1 GCA_934699305.1 uncultured Saprospiraceae bacterium
GCAAGATGCAGGATATTAGCAAAGGTGAGGGTAGGACGGTGTTGTTTGTGAGTCATAATATGGCAGCGGTAAAGAGTTTGTGTACGCGGGCGATTGTATTGGAACATGGGAAAACGGTTTTTGAGGGCGAAGTGAATGATTCTATAAATTTTTATCTAAAGCAAAATGAAACAAAATCTATTTTGACCAAAGTTGAGATTTCTGAAGAACATAGAAGATATAAAACTTCGAATGAAGTTCAAATCATCTCTGTGGAGTTTTTAAATCCACTACAAACAAATTGGTTTGCATCTTTACAACAAATTAAATTAAAATTTAAAATTATTATAAATAGTCCAATTTCTAAATATAGGATTGCTGGATCAATTTTCACATACGATGATTTTAAAATTGGAACTTTTTTTTCAAATTCAATTCCTGCAAATTGTAATAATCAATTTTCGTGTTTAGAGTTGAGCATTAATGATCATAATTTGTCCAAAGGGCATTATTATTTCGCATTTTCGATAGGTATAGGGGATGAAGAACTTGGCAATAAAGAATTCGACATCGTTTATGAGGTTTTGCATTTCCAAATTACGCATAAAACAGATTTGAATACTCCAATTAATAATTGGCCGAAAAATTGGGGGAACATTTTATTTAATTCTAGTTTAAATTCTTTAAATGAATAATTATTTCGTGGATATTGATATTAATTTGGAAAATTTGGATGTGTTTACAACTAGGAGAGCAATTTTTATTGCACTTACAAAATCTGTAAATAATTTAAATGGTAAATTATTGGATATAGGTTGTGGGAAAATGCCTTATAAAAATTATATTTTAGAACATTCTAAGGTTATAAAATATGTAGGATTAGATA
Source organism: uncultured Saprospiraceae bacterium (assembly GCA_934699305.1). GTDB lineage: Bacteria > Bacteroidota > Bacteroidia > Chitinophagales > Saprospiraceae > Parvibacillus. Next base: position 866 of record CAKUWM010000562.1, read on the forward strand.
TTGAGACAGCATTAATCTATGATTCAAAAGTTAAGCCTGATTTTACATGGAATGGCATAACAATGCCATTTGAAGACGCTAGTTTTGACTGCACATTTGGAACTGAAGTATTGGAGCATTGCCCAGATCCAGAAATTATTTTAAAAGAAGTATATCGTGTTTTAAAGCCAGGAGGTGTTTTCTTTTTTACAGTTCCTTTTTTATGGAATTTGCATGAAGTCCCTCATGATGAATATCGCTACACACCATGTTCTTTAGAACGACATTTAATAAACAGTGGATTTAAAGATATTACCATAAAAGCTACAGGAGGCTGGCATGCATCTATGGCGCAAATGCTAGGCATATGGGTGAGACGAAGTCCGATGTCTTCAAAAAAAAGAGGCCTCTTGTCAATAATGCTTAAACCAATAATAAAGTATTTGCTTAAGCTAGATAAGGTAGAATCAATTCAGTTCACTGAAGGACAGATGATTACTGGTTTATATGGAATTGTCAGAAAATAAATTATGAATATTGCAATTTTTTCACCCAATCAAAATCCATATTCGGAAACTTTTATTCAGGCGCATAAGAATCATCTGCAAGGACAGGTGTTTTATTATTATGGGGAAAAAGGTAGGATTAAATTAGAAGGACGTGATAGGTTGGCGTCAAAAACAATGGAATGGAGCTATCGATTGATTAGTAAATGGAATCAAAGGCCTTATTCCTATATTAATAATCAG
>CAKUWM010000563.1 GCA_934699305.1 uncultured Saprospiraceae bacterium
TAAATAACGCCTCATTCTATTAAAATCCTTTACGATTAAGGATTATAGAACTATTTTTGTTCTATAAAGTATAAAGCGCATGAACCGAAATAAGAGCATCCAATTAGTAATTTTGCTGCTTTCATTATTTACCTTGATACAGTGCAAAAGCGATAGCCTGCCCACGCCCAAGCCTCGTTCTTTTCCAAGAGTCATCTATCCCGTAAAGAAATATGTGCCTTTTGATACCAATTTTTGTCAATTTACTTTTGAGTATCCGGCTTATGCTCAGATTATTCAAGACACTTCTTTTTTTGGAGAAAAGCCGGTAGATGCTTGTTGGTTTAATATTTATGTACCGGAGTTTCAAAGTCTAATTTTTTGTACATATTATCCGCTTGGCAAGAAGAACAAGCTCTTTAGTGTGTTGAATGATGCTTACAAGTTGGCAGGTGTGCATAATAAAAAGGCTAACTTTATTGATGAAATACCCATTGACTTGCCCGGCAAGGTTTATGGTACGATATTTTCAATCGAAGGTCCTGTTGCTTCGACGTATCAGTTTTTTGTAACGGACAGCACGAAACATTTCCTCAGAGGGGCATTGTATTTCAATGCCAGAACCAATCAGGATTCGTTGGCGCCTATTGCTGAATTTATGAAGAAAGATGTTCAACACATGATACAGACTTTTAAGTGGAAAAAATGATTTCATTATGACAAAGTATAAAATGGGTTATTTACCATGGTTGATATTCTGCTTTTTAGTCATTTCTGTACAAGCATTATGTCAATCTATTCCCATAAGTAATAATGACCGGATTCAAGTCTTAGTGGATCGATTGTCGATGAAGTTGAAACACTATAATGAATATCATTCGAGTCACCGGTATATTACAAGGGCTGACCTCAGTATGCTGTTACAAAGGTGGGATACGCTCACTCAGACAACCCTGCGGGACAAAGCCGACATACAATATCTCATCGATGAAAATATGGAGGGCGAAACATATTCTTTTCTAAAGGATGATTTGACGATTTATCAGAATTATAGACCTCGATGGAATAAAAAGCCTATTTTGAATGTTTTTTACAAGACTCCAGCCAATTTTATCCAGGTGGACAAATCTAATTTTTACCTTCGACTCAATCCTGTCTTTGATTTCAACTTTGGAAAAGCCAATGGTGACAACATTTCGACCACTTTTCGCAATGTTAGAGGTGTAGAAATGAGAGGTGGAATTGCGGATAAAGTCTGGTTTTACTCTTCTCTACACGAGACACAAGAAGCTTTTCCTGCTTATGCAAATAAATGGATAGCGCAGACCGGAGCTGTGCCGGGCGCGGGTTATATCAAAGTTTATGAACCCTCCTTTGCCAAAAATGTCAGTGGGTACGACTACCTGAGTTCTCAAGGCATAATAGGCTTCAATATAATACCCGAGATTGGTGTTCAATTGGGGCATGGTCGTAATTTTATTGGCAATGGATACAGGTCGTTGTTTTTGTCTGATGCCGGAGCCAACTATTTTTACCTGAAACTAAATACAAAGGTGTGGATATTTGATTATGAAAATATCTTTGCTGAGCTCAATGCACAAGGGCAAAGG
>CAKUWM010000564.1 GCA_934699305.1 uncultured Saprospiraceae bacterium
AATGAAAAAAAAGGGTTCTTTATTTCGCACAATATGGATAGCGAATCAGCTAACTATGAATTATTCAATCAAGTTTTAATTGATAATTTGAGAATTTCAAAGAATAAAAAGGAAGTTACGAACGCTGAAGACACTAAAGGGATGAGTGAATATGAAGGATATTATGTACCTAAATTCACAAAAGTAGAACCATTGAAATTATTTGATATTATGGGTTCATTTTCAAAAATTGAATTGAAGGAAAAGGGACTAACCGTATCTCCGTTTCAAAAACAGGTAATTTATTTGACTTATAAAGGAAATGGAATTTTTCAAAGTGCCGACAAGTTAAGTCCCTCGCATTACTTATATTCCAATGAGCAAGATAAATACCTAACAACAGGAATCTCCACATTAAAAAAAGTTAGTGGATGGCAGATATCGTTCTCTTTACTAAGCTCTATTTTAGGCTTATTTGGACTTCTTGCAATATTGGTTTCAGGAATTTATCAAACAGGTAAACACAGGCTAAATGTTGTTGAACGGCCTATATTCCCAGTTTTTACAGGAGTTTTTATTTTCGTGTTGTCCATAGTTTTTATTGTAACAAAAAATATTATTCAAATTGGTAACCAAAATTCAGGTGGGGTCTTGCTCTATTGTAGTAGTATTTTATTACATGTTTTTACACTAATTTCCCTCATTCTATTTATTAGAAAAAATAAAATGCAGACTCTATTGCGGACGATAAATTTTTGGGCAACAATTTTGGTGTTTCAACTTATGCTATTGCTAACTGTTTATGGCCTTATTTCTTTTGCAACATGGAAGTAAAATTATCTATCATCTACTACTAAAACCCGTTGACTGACGGTATTTAACTTAATAATTGATACCAAGCAAATCCTAACCGATAATAATTTAAATTACAAACGCTTTTTCAAACTGAATGCTGATAGAAAGATATAAAACATCCTGGATAAAAGACTTTGAGAATATAAAACATGAAATCGAGAAAGGACTTCACGGGCTAGATTTCATTATTGAACACGTTGGAAGTACATCTGTACCTAATTTAGATTCAAAACCGATAATCGATATCGATATCATATATTTCAAACAAACAGATTTTGAAGGAATAAAATTTGGGCTTGAAAAAATAGGATATTATCACAATGGAAATCAAGGTATTGAAGACCGAGAAGTGTTTAAAAGGAGAAATATTATCATGAATGAACCCTTGGACACGATAAAACATCATCTTTACATTTGCCCTAAGGGCAGTAAAGCATTAGAGAGACATATTCTGTCTAGAAATTTTCTTAAAAAACATGAATGGGCTAGAGTCAGATATCAAGAAATGAAATACGAATTGGCTAAAAAAGCCGATCAGGATAAAAAGAAATATACTGAACTGAAAGAACAATATGTTAATGATTTTATTGATGATATTATCGAAAAAGAAAAAAATGAATATGCATCCTAAGTTTTTTCAATAAAGGTGCTAACAAAGTAATCTTAAAATTAGTGATTGAACGACAAAGACACCAGCCACCAACAGGCGTTTGGCTCAATGGCGGGTGAAGTGGTTAATTGAACATTCTACAT
>CAKUWM010000565.1 GCA_934699305.1 uncultured Saprospiraceae bacterium
TATGTTGTGATATCATGCAATGCTCAAAACAATAAGGAGAAAATATGCGACGTATATTCAGTCTCCATGAATAAAATTTGTAAAGAATGGGATGGACAATGGCAAGGTATTACAGTTGCTTCTGACGGGAATTGTTATTTCGGCACATCAACACACTCTTCCGCTCATGGCGCTGGATTTCACAAGTTTGATCCTGAAACGAGAATCCATACTCTATTAGCGGAAGACTTGACGGTAGTTCTAGGAGAGGAAAACGCCCAATCGCAACAGGGTAAAATTCATAGTCCGATTGTTGAGCATGATGGGTGGCTTTATTTTACGACCCATCTTTCTAATTATTGGCCTAAAGGTATTGAAGACTATACTGGAGCTCATGCTGTTGGTTATGAAATGAAAACTGGGAAGTTTAGAGATTTTGGTATTATTCGCCCCAGATATTCAACTTATTCCGCAATTAATATTGATCCAATTAGAAAAAAATTGTATGTATTTGTAGTTCCATTTTTGGAAAAGGAATCAACATTTAGATGATAATGCCAACTCAAGTCCGTATCGTCCTTTTTACGAAAATGATAATGGTAATTTATATTGTTACCGACCTTCTCTCGATAAAATTGAAACATATTACGATGTATTACCCTATGGTGAGTTAATTGATGGAACACCAGTTACCGAAGAATCATATAGGAAAGAACGTGCTTGGACATGGTCTGACGTGTTACCGGGAAGTGGAAATAAAAAATGCTTGTTTACTATGGGAACTTGGGGTGGAGGTGACGAAAGATTATGGATATTTGACCCATCAAAAGATATTAAATCCGGAGAAGCTTTTCAACCAATTGCCTCTATTGGTTCATCTTTTTTGCATACTGCATTGGGTGGTAATAGAGTTTATTTTATTCAATATGCAGATCTCCAAGATGAGCGAACAAAAGGTGCAGAATTTGAAAGAGAAAGAGATCCTGATGTTGTTGGATATGATGAAAGTCTTCATTTGAGAAGCGTTTCGATAACAGGAGGTCCTAATCAAAAAGTCACAGATCATGGAAAAATTGTTGACCATGAGGGACGTGCTTGCAGATTCATCAACTCATTAGCCGCAGATTACAAAGGACGTGTGTATATGAACGGGAGTTTCTATGTAAATTCGCCTAAGGAGGCTTCATTGCAAATTCTCTTTAAATCGCATCCGGGAGAAGATATTTATAAGCTAGTTAAACGAGGAGAATTCTTTGCTGTTACTGAGCTTAATTATGAGTGAAAAAAGATATTTATAACGTGAGTTTTCAACTCTGGATTAGCATAAATAAGGAGAGGCTATTAACATGAACAAATTATTTTATTTTCTTTTAGCCTGCGCAATACTCGCTTGCACCACTTCTTCCAACACGCAGTCCAAAGCCGAAAAACACGGTTGGAAGCTCTCCATGCAATCTTACACATTTCATTTATTTTCGGCAGTGGAAGCCCTCGACAAAACGCAGCAGCTCGGTTTGAAATACATCGAAATCTATCCGGGACAAAAAATGGGAGAAGGTTTCGGCGATGCCGTTTTCGGTTACGACCTCACCCCTGAAC
>CAKUWM010000566.1 GCA_934699305.1 uncultured Saprospiraceae bacterium
ACATTAGGGTATATAATATTTGGAATCGTTTTTACCTTACCTACATTTATCGGTATTTGGGTATTCTTTTTTTTAACCACGTTCAGTCAATTCTTCTTTTGTCTTATGTTGACTTTAATTTAAAATGAAAAGCTTTATCTTGGTGATGTGATTTCTAAAATAAATCGACAAATATTTTGAAAATTAAAACTATTGCCTCATATTTGTCTTCTATACAACTGTATCATCAAATTAAAAATTTGTAAAATAGATTCATAATCACTTGCATCTGACATTCCTTATTTGCTTGAAATGATGAATAATTTGCACTTTTATAGCGCACATAGTTGTTTTTATAATTCTAAATTATGCATATTATGAAACAATCAACTTTATTTTCAATACTAGCTTTTTTGCGTCGGAACTATATATTGACTTTATTCATGGCATTCTTTGCCGCTTGGAGCAGTTGTTCTAAGGATTTATCACCTATACCAATAGAGACAAGAAGCATAGTTGCTAATTACAGTGAAAATCCTCTTTTCGATACGTCGAGTCTATTGTTGAGTCGAATCTATCAAGATTTGCATACAAAAAACACGGCAGATACCTTTCTGAATTCACTTTACGAGAACTATGGTTCTTTTGTGTGGCAAGCATCTTTTATACAAAAGACACCGGATAGCCTTCCCCTAATGATCGTACCTTTAGTCCGTAATAATGATGTAACGGCTCTGCTATTCGTGCAGCCCATGAGCAACAACAGATATATCTACAATCTGGTAGATCGTGATTATATAGTAAACAATAATGCGCTGACGAGCGGTACGGGCTTGTCAAAGAAGCTGGCTTATGCAAGACTATACCTGCTCAATACATTTAAAAAACTTGTTTTGCATAGTGGATAGCAGCTATGTACAGTATGGGAATGCGATAAGAGACAGTTTGGAGCTTGAAGATAGGTATGATGTAAAGATACCGATCATGGTGTGGGAGGATTGTTGCTGGGGAGAATCAGGGTGTCACTCGATAGGTGGGACATGGGGTAAGTTTGTATTTGGGGGATATTTGGTCTTTCACTACCCGGATATTCCATCAGGGAGCAATAATGGGTTCGGCCATAATGACGATTTCAATTTCACTGGTGGGGGTAACATCTGGGATCCGCATTCTGGTCAGGGTGGTGGCTTGGGTGGTGGTGGCGACCCATTGAGTGGTCTGGGATTTTATGTAAAGAAACAATTAAAAAGTCATTTACTGAAATTAAAGACGGTTTACGGATTCAGTCAGAGCATAGAGCAACTCTTACCTATGGTATATAGCTGCTACACAATAGATCCGGATTTTGATGAAGTTACCTTTGATGATGACTGCGCAATAACTGGTATCGCCAGTCGATATTTAGATGCTATTCAGTATTCCGGCAATAATGCCGTAGCTGCAGGGTGGCTTTTCGGTCATGTATCGGAACTGGTGGCGCTCATGGATCATGTTGAAGATCATGTCCAAGAAAAAGGGATCAAATCTTATCATGGTGCGATGCTCGATCTATTGGATAATAATGAAGGCTATGTGCGGCAACGGTTTTTTGAGTT
>CAKUWM010000567.1 GCA_934699305.1 uncultured Saprospiraceae bacterium
GCATCCTTCATTTTCCTCACCTAGTGTTGGGTGCGGTAGCCATATTTTTCCATGTCGGCTCTCAGGTGATTGCTGTTGATAGCATTATCAATTACACCACCGAAACTGGAGTATCGTTTTTAGAAGCAAAGGTTTTTCCCTCCTACACTTTAACCGCCACAATAGTGGGTTATCTTTTGGGTATCACGTTTATCCCGAAAATTCTTTCACAGCTCAACGCTTTAAAAATATGTACGGTTTTAGGATTGATACTTAGTATACTCGTACTCACCATGAGCGGACAGGTTAGGTTTCTAGGGCATACAACGGATATTTCCGTATGGTTTGTGGTGCTTTTAGGTTTTGCCAATTCTATGATTTGGGCGGGAGTATGGCCATTAGCTTTAGACAACTTGGGTCGCTTCATTAAAACGGGGGCGTCTTTACTTATTATGGGACTCTGCGGAAACGCCATTATGCCATTAATTTACGGACACTGGGCAGATTTACACGGTTTAAGGGAAGCTTACTGGGTTTTGTTGCCTTGCTATCTTTACCTGATTTTTTACGCCTTTCATGGCTACAAAGTCAAACAATGGACTTTTAAATAAGATACACTAATGGATTTTATAAAAATATACAGCGGATCAATTATTACCCCTCATCGGACTATAAAAGAGGGGACAGTAATTATCGGGGATGGGAAAATCATCGAAGTCAGTGAAAAAAATATCGAGGTTTCAGGAGCTTTAGAAGTAAATGCTGGAGGGAAATATATCGCACCTGGATTTATTGATATCCACGTACACGGTGGCGGTGGTCATGATTTTATGGATAATACCATCGGAGCTTTCTTAGGAATCGCAAAATCTCATGCTAAATTTGGTACAACTTCATTGATGCCTACTACATTAAGTTCCGAGAAAGATGATCTTTTAGAAACACTTTCTTTGTATGACAAAGCCGATGCTTTAAATACCGAAGGAGCACAATTTATAGGTTTGCATATTGAAGGTCCTTATTTTGCGATGTCGCAAAAAGGAGCACAAGATCCTCGTTACATCCGTAATCCTCAGCCAGAAGAGTACCTGGAAATATTGGCCTATTCTAAATCTATTAAAAGATGGAGCGCAGCGCCCGAATTACCGGGTGCCTTAGCTTTTGCAGATGTGCTTACAAGTAAAAACATATTGCCTGCCATAGCCCATACAGATGCCGTTTATGAAGAAGTTTTAGAAGCCTACGAGAAAGGATTTACGCATGCAACTCATTTTTATTCTTGTATGTCTGGAGTTTCCAGACGAAATGCCTACAGATATGCTGGAGTAGTAGAGAGCGCTTACTTATTAGACGGAATGACGGTAGAAATAATTGCGGATGGTATTCACTTGCCTGCGCCTTTGTTAAAACTGGTTTATAAAATAAAAGGACCAGAATCTATTGCTTTAATTACCGATGCCATGCGGGCGGCTGGTATGCCAGAAGGACCAAGTGTTTTAGGCAGTTTAAAAGATGGGATGGATGTAATTGTTGAAGATGGCGTCGCAAAACTTACCGATCGGTCGGCGTTTGCAGGTAGTGTAGCTACCACAGAT
>CAKUWM010000568.1 GCA_934699305.1 uncultured Saprospiraceae bacterium
CTCTACCCTAATTTCCAAGAGAATCCAGCCCAATTAGATAATAAAAGCGTATTAACCCGCATTATTCATAAAGATAATAAAACCTGATTTTTTTATCGCTTGGTACAGGAATAATATGGTTCTATGTTGAATACTGTGGGTAATTAAACTTTAACTTACCGGCAATGAAGTAAATCATGTTGATATAGTTGGTCATGTTTCTATATCCACGCGCTCTTCTTTTGGCTAGTTGTATTTTGCTATTTATACTTTCAAGGATGCCATTTGACATTTTATACTCTGTGTAATTTACTATCCCCGTCCAATGTGCATTTATGCTGTTGGCAAGTTTTATCATTGATTGTATTTTTGACTCTTTCGCTAGGTCTATCCAATAACTTAAGAAACCTTTTGCTACTTCAGGATTATGTAGTGTCCAAAACGTATCAAGCAATTCCTTTAGGGAATACGCTTGTCCTATATTGGGTAATAACTCCAATATCTCTTCTTTCTTACTTTTTTGTTCTTTATTTAATTTGTCATGACCTCTCAAAAATAAATATTTACAATGCCTTAATTCTTCTTTATACATTCGGTTATCCTGTTTCCTAACTTCATCCATAGCTTTATTAGCTAACTGTTTTACATGAAATCTGTCAAATACTATAGCTGCTTTTTCAAACTCCTTTGTTACGCCACTTATAAAAGACGGGGACAAATCTATACATACCCTAGATATGTCATCTCTCGGACTGCCTTTTATATCTAGATACTCTGCTATCTCTTTAATAGTTTCTGCACCTTTCCCTTCTGTGGCATATATGACCCTGTGCGTGTCCATATCCACTGCCAATGTAACATAATTGTGCCCTTTCTTTGAACTCGTCTCATCTATGCCCAACCTTGTAATTTTACTGTGGTCAGCATCTGAATACGCCACTCCTAACCAATAATCAAATATCGTCCATATGCGGTTTGGGTATTCACCTAAAACTTTACCGACCTTATTTACAGGCATCTCTTGTTCTATTAATAACATGCTATAGGCCTCAAACATTAATGTAAAACCACTCCCTTGTCTAGCCCAAGGTACTTCCACGGTTTTGATTCCTTCATCACTTGAAATTCTTGGAAGTTTACATATTATATAACATTCATGCTCGAAAAAATTCAAATGCCGCCATTTTTTTTCTCGGTGATCATAGACGGTACTCTTACCTTGTTTATCCACAAATGATCCATTTAAATATCCAATCTCTATCTCAAGAACTCGCTTTTTATTAACTGTCTTAAAACTAATTTCCTTTATTTTCCAAGGTGCTTGCAAGCCCAATGCAAGGCTAAATATTTGTTCACTATTCATGGCACTAAAATACAGCGTTTTATATATTATTCCCACTCAATTCGACATAGCCCCAAACTATCTTATCAAGATAATATGTAGATATATGCATTTTATTAATTAATTTTTTTTTTTAAACCTGAAATATGATGAAAAAATCAGAACAGAACTATCTTCTGTATTTTATGATTCCCTTGTTGATGTTGCTCTCTGCATCTGTATATAGTCAGAGTGTGGAAGT
>CAKUWM010000569.1 GCA_934699305.1 uncultured Saprospiraceae bacterium
AGCTCTTTTTGGTTTGCCGTGATGCTCTGCTGTTCCTTGGTGGCCCTGTCGCCCTTTGCCCTTCGATGCGGCACTTCATTGTCCATATCGTTTCTTGCACGGATCTTGCGCAGATGTTCGTCCAGTTCCTCTTTCGGTACTTTGAGCTCCAGGGTGTCCATGCTCGCATTGGCCTTGACAGGGGCCGAATCTATAGCCTGGGTATGCCCGCTGACCATCCCCTTTTCGATACACATGGAAAGTATCCTCGTGAAGACTTCCTCGAACACTTCTTCCGGGAACAGCTGCCGCGTGCGGCTTATTGTACTGTGCCAGGGAAGCTCCTCGTCGATATCGTAACCTATGAAGTAAAGGATGTCCAAACGCAGGGAACAATGATCAATTAGTTGACGGTCACTGATGATGTTCTCCAAGTAACCCACCAGACATAGCTTGAAGAAAACTACGGGATCAATGCTCTTTTGGCCGCTTTCGCCATAATGGGCACGGGTTGCCGGATATAGATGGTCGAGATCCAATACACCTTTTAGCCGCCTATAAAAATTGTTCTTCGGTATCCGTTCGCTAAGCTGAAAATGGGCGAACAGCTTTTCTTGGTAGTCCTTTTTTCCCTGCATACCTAAAGTTACGATCCTTCCCCCGATCGGCAATAATCATAACCGACTTTTTTTCATAACTTGTGCAACAGGCACAATTGTTGTAAACCGTTTTCATTCAGTTACATATTTTTGACGTTTTCAATTAGAGGCACATAATCATAAGTGTAACAATTCCCTTTGGTGAATACTCGTTTCCCATTCCGAATTATTTTACTCTCGTCATTTTCCCAATCAAAAATATAAAGGGTTGCTTCAAAAACGTTTACTGGTTTTGAGTAATCAAGTCCATCTTTGGTATGTTCAAAATTTTCCTCTGTTTCTATAATTTTGATTGGTACTCCATTTTCTAAATAGATAATAGTTCGAGTTGTATAATCCAAGTATTTAATTTCTTCAACGATTTTGTAAATCTTTTTTTTCTTTTTCCAAACTCTTAGGATTCCTTTACTTCCTGTTGTTATGCCTGGCAATATTTCCCAGTCAAAATCTTTCTGAGCAAGAGTCAAATCCGATTCGATTGAATTCACTTTTTCATTTATTAGGTCAAGTTGTGTCTCTTGTCCGAATGCGATAAATCCAATTAAGGTCGATACGATTAATAATGCTTTATTCAAATTCTAGCTACAGATTAAATTTAGTATAATTTTCCTACATTAAAATTCAACTTATTAGCTTAAGAAACTAATAGTGTTGCTTTATGTAGCGAATGGTTTACAACGGTTTTGGCTATGATTTCGGCGTGGAAAATCCGGTAGGATTTTTCATGCTGGAATCAAGCCAGGTTAAATGTACTGAATATTGTTTCTGGCATTTGGGTAACGCTGAATTATAGCCATTGTTAGCGGTTCGGGCTTATTTCTGCGAGCTGCTTTTCAAAATCGGTCGGGCTCAATATTCTTGCCGTTTTGAATGGATTAAGTGCCAATAAATCCTTGTCGCCAGTTACCAAAAATTCAGCCT
>CAKUWM010000570.1 GCA_934699305.1 uncultured Saprospiraceae bacterium
CGATATGCTTATCTCCGAAACTAAACCCCATCGTTATTAGAAAAACATTATCCTTGCGGAGATTAGCCTGGAACCGTGACATCATCTCGAAATATGGCTGTTCATAAGAACTCTCATATTTAGACTGATGTGGGTATATCATCAACGGATTATCAGGATTTTCTTTTTGTATGATTTTATTGTCTTGCTTTTCCCAATTAACAGAACCGTGTAATTTATACAGGTGGAAAACTTTTTGAATGAAATTGTCCTCCTCTTTAACTCTGCTTTGATTTCTGGAAACAATATCATAGTCATAATTACGCCCGCTAAAAATTCTTGGTTGTGAAAATGAAAAACCGTCAACAACAACAAAATTGCTTTCACACGCTGCTTGTTCAAACATCATATCGTAGTTCAACGTGAACAATTTAAATCGAGGTAGAGTGACCTTACGTTTTGTTATTTTATTAAGCAATAATGTATGTGCCGAGTTGTCAGGCAGGCTTAACTGACAGGCTTCTTTGATAAAATCTTTAATCTTGTTCACACAATCCTCGATATCAATATCAGCTTTAGGCACATAAGGAATTGCAGGAGTAGCCATAGAAAGAACTTTTTCCAAATTCTTGACTATTGAACCGTCTTCCCACTTTTCATCGTAGCCGATTGTTTCAAGTAACTTTTCAAAAACTTCAGATGTTAAGAGAGCTTCAGCGTCGTCCCATAGATTAGCCATCGACTTTCCTAATTTACCATCTTTGCCCCAACCTATGGAAGAACCTGCGCCTGTTAAAAGAAGCAAATTCTCAAACTGATTATTTAGAGTTTGTGAATATTTATTCCGTTTTGTTGCAATAGCATAATCAACTCTATTCTCTGTGCTGTCTTTAAAATCGTGAAGTTTACCGTCTATATAAACCTTTACGTCGTCTGCTTCACTATCATCATAGGCAACAGAACTATTATTATTGAGTAAAATATACTTCATACGCACATACTTTTATATTTATTTAAGTTTATACCAAACAGTTAGTTTAAGACTTTCAAAACACACTGCCGCTACATTCTCATTTGCCTTTAAGCTCGTTTAAAACATTTTTTAATGCCTTTATTCCAATTTCATTATTATCGATAAGCCCTTTTATCTTGTCGGATAGCCATAAAACCAAAAGTTCTTCTAATGGCAGGTTCAGAAATCCCGAAAGATTTTCCAAATGTTTCCTCGGTATTAGCTTTTCTTCGTTCTCTATCTTGCTGATAAAAGCGTTATCTAATTCCAGTGCTGCGCCGACTTCTCTAAGAAGTAATCCTTTACTTTCTCTTACTTCCTTTATCCTTTTTCCGAGTGCCATCTTGAATTATTAAGACTTGTCTAAATAATTCAAATGTAAGCAAAAAATATGAATGTAAATGATGTGATATTCATCAACTTAATATCGCTTCAGTTGGCAAATTTGGTTTCATATCTCGCCACTCACAGCCAAACACTTCCTCTGACTGCCACTTTACGGTAGCGCCTCTTTTTCCACAAGACATTTGTCCCGAAAGCTCGCAAGGTGCGGGATAAAC
>CAKUWM010000571.1 GCA_934699305.1 uncultured Saprospiraceae bacterium
TCCTACAACAGCGGCTACACGCCATTGCTGGGTTTTACGCTCCGCAGAAAGTACTCAGTTGGGGAAAATTTTCGTCCGCTTTGACTTTTTCACTAATTTGGCCGCAACGGACGTGTAGCCGCGAAACGTTGGCAGCAATTTTGGCCAAGATTTGTCTAATCCAGTTAGCAAATATTCAGCTTCTATACTACTAAGCCAGATTAGATATTGTCGTATATTTGCTATTACGACATCTGGTTTAATTGATATGAATAAACAAATTAGCAGCTTGGAAAAACTCTCTCTTTCAAAGATTAAAGAGATTATTTTAAATGTTTTAGAGAAGGAAGGTTACAACAACCTGACAAGTTTATCAAATAACTTGATAAATGGTGAAACTAAGGAAGGTTTGTCAACTTTGTCGACAACATTTTATATCTATCAAAAAAGTCTCTCCGGAAATAATGTCGATTTAAAAGAGCTTCAAGAAAAAATAAAACTAGCGCATAAGTCTTCCCGACCACATTTGACGATTCTTATAACTGGCTATAATATTTCAGGTTCCGTTGAAAAAAACCTCCGCAAGTCATTCGATTTTAGTTTCGATATAATTCATCGTGAAACTTTAATTGAATTAATTTCGACGCATTTTCCCAATTTCTGGATGTATGAGAACTTCGATTTGGTAGCCTACGAAAAGTATTTTTTGGAGGATATGGTAGAAAAGTCAGCACTTTTAAACATCCAAGGATTGGAAAGCAAAGCAAAGAAGCTACTCGATATATACATCAAGCCAAGAGTTTATGAGATTAAAAAAGATTTAGAGAGTAATAAGTCGCAACTAAATAAGGTTAACGAAGCCGACATAATGAGGCGTGGTAAATCGTGTATTATTGAGGGTGATACAGGATCAGGCAAGAGTACATTACTAAAAGAGATTGGGCGCTTACAGATACAAGAACAAAAAGATCTAAAGACACTCCCAATATTTATCTCTCCAATCCTACTATTTGACTCAGATTTCGACATTGTAAAAGCCGCATAAAAATTATTGCATGGAAAAGTCGAAGGTGAGTGGGAAGAAATTTTAGAGTCTTACAAATTGCTTCTTTTAATTGATAATATTGATGATTTCGAAGAAAACGAACAAAAACAAGTTATTGAACAATTAAATGAACTTAACAAGTCTGGCGCCATTCGTTATGCTCTAAGTACCCGGTCGATTAAGACAGGAAAAATCGGCACTTTGTGTACGGATGTCAATTTTTTCCAAATTAGAAAATTCAATGATCTTCAAATTCGAGAATTTGCATTTCGTTTTTTCAACAATGCAGGAATTGCAAGCAATTTAATTGACGCTTTAGAAGATAACAGGATATTGCAAAAGTTGCCCTTAACTCCCCTTTCTCTATCACTTATTGCTTTAGTTTATGAAAAAGAAAACTATGAAATTCCTGCGACAATTTCCGATATCTATGATAATTTCAATCAATTGATACTTGGAAAGTTAACTGTAACCAAACGGTTTGAAATAATAAAATTTAATTTTAGGGAACGCATATTATCAC
>CAKUWM010000572.1 GCA_934699305.1 uncultured Saprospiraceae bacterium
AAGAATGCGATGATAATATCTGTCTTTAATACAAGTATAAGTTCTATCTTTTGTTGATCCTGTTGAGTAGTCACGTTTTCCAAGCTTTCCATTTTTTAAGATATAATAAATCTTAAATCCAGATTTAATATTACAAGTGGTTCTATTTGAAGCATCAGCAGGGCTTGAATCCAGAAAAGTTAACGTAGCAGTCACACACACTATAAAGATGAATGACCAAACCATATTACTTATGCTTTTAAAGGCTTCGTGTTTCATGCTTAGTCTTAAGCAATGAGTGGACCAATTTTGTCACTGTTTAAAAATCAATAATATCAATAGGTTAACCATATTTTAAAATTCTGACTATGTTTAAAGTTTGGACAGGACCTTAAAACTTTATCGTTTTACGACGTGTTTTATAATGAGACACTACGTATAAGGGTGACTTGACTGGCAGGGCTTTATAAATCCAAAACAGAACAAGTTTGAGGTGACAACATTATGGATAAAAAGAAATTGATAGGCAGTCCAAGTGCAAATTTCCGAAGTGTAACTGATCTGATGCAAACGTCGGTTTTAAATAAAGAGGAAAAATTAGCTGCTCTCTACAACTGGAAGTCCATGTGTGAATTGCAAAAAGCATCCACATCTGAAGGAATGGGTGGTGAGCGCACAACGCCCATCGCAGATGTTCTTAAAGCCATTCGAGAGTTAGAGAATCTCAAATGTAGTTCTTAGAATAACATCTGGCTCTAGTACAGGTTAATCATAAATTGCTTTAAGCAAAAATTCTTTAATTATGTTTGACTTATGCCCAACTCTTCCCATAGTTGAATGATCAAAACTAATCTCACGATGTTCAAATCTGTACCCACTTGCTAAAATTAAATTTTTAATTGTTTCAAAAGATATCATACCTGTATCTGCGTATGAAATTAAAATTGAAACCTTATTTTTATAACATGATTCAATCATAAATTTAAATGCTCCTTCGACGTTTTGTTTTTGACAAAAAGGTGATTGATGCCTATCGGACCTATATCTGCCTTTGTGTTCTGGGATGTTATAATCATAACGAACAAGGCTTTCAGTTGCATGATAAAACCTTGAGTAGTGTACAAATGAATAGGGAGGGTCGGCGTATAATAAATCTATTTTTTTTAGATTTGTATCACTTAGAGCCTCTCTAAAATCCATACACCATGCTTCGTGTTTGTTTTTGTTACTCTCACTAGAGTAAGAGATAATCTCTTTTATTTTTTCTTCAAAGTATTGAAGGGCATCTCTAGAGCGGTATTTAAATACATCTTGAGCTGATTTTATTGAAGCAATATCTCGAAACATTGCAAAATGTCCTGTGCCAGAAGAACAATAGCTATGAGCATATATTAGTGCCGATAGTGCAATTGAAGACGAAATCTCATCAGTAAACACCTGATCAATTGCATATCTTATTGAATCCATATCTATTGATTGTTGAAGAGAAAAATATGTTTCTGAAAAAAGAAATGTTGTCTGAAGGTATGGGAACTTTTTATTGTCAGCATTTCTTAAAAGATACTC
>CAKUWM010000573.1 GCA_934699305.1 uncultured Saprospiraceae bacterium
ATACGTTAGTCAATAAAGGAGATGCGGTAAATATAGCGACTCAGATTGCTTGCGTAGGTAACACGGGAGTGTCAACGGGTAGCCACCTGCATTACGAAGTAAGGAAAGCCAAACGCTTCCTGAACCCGTCTGAATGGTGCTATTGCCTGTTAGATATATTGAAAAACGAATTTATAAAGGAAAAAACAGCATGAAATTTCTTACAACATATTTACAACCCAGAGAGGAAGTCAGGTACAGGGCAAGGATACATATTTTCCTTTTTCTGCAACCTGTCATATTACTGGGTATTGGATTTATGTGTTATTTCGATGATTTCAGAATAACACATTATTTGGGTGTAACCCTGTTATTCTTAGGATTGGTTTCGCTTGTGCAGCGTGTGTTTGTAAAGGTCGGCTCTGTCTATGCCGTTACCAACAGGCGTGTAATCATCAAAACAGGGGTAATCAGTCGTCGGACGGTGGAACTGGTACTGGCAAAATGCGAGGGTGTACAGGTAGTACAAAACGTGTTAGGGCGTATCTTCGGATATGGCTCTATTGTGGTTACTACGGGTGGGGCTACCAACTGTTATTATTATGTGGCTAATCCGTTCCTCTTTAAGAGAGCGATTAATATGCAGATTGGATAGTCTAATTTTTATGAGTCAAGGCATTCTTGATGTTGCAAAAGAGCTTTCTTGCTAAATTACAGAAGTGTAGCGTAGAAATTCGTTAATATTTTGCAACTTTGCACCGTTTGTAATTATCATTGATTTATATGAAAACAAGGCTTGATAGGTTTAAAGTTTATAACTTTCGCTCAATAGAAGAAAGCGATTGGATTGAGGTATCCGATAACTCATGTTTAGTCGGAACAAATGAGGCAGGGAAAACAAATCTTCTTATAGCTTTGTGGAAATTAAATCCGGCAAACAATGAGCCAATCGTTCCTTTAGATGACTTCCCAAGGCATTTGTATAGTAATTATAAAGCAGACAACCATAAGGATGACGTTTTTATCGCTGCTGATTTCATATTGGATGACGAATTACAATCCGAAATATCTAAAGAATTAAAATGCGATAAAGAGCAGATAAAAAGGGTGTTGGTCAAGAGAAAGTATGATGGATTATATTACATTTCTTTCCCATATTCAAAAGTAGACTCTTACCCTGTTGAAAGCCTAAATACAACAATATCGAATTTTGAAGCGAAACTTTATAAAGAAGATAGCTTTACTAAAGAGGATGCAAAATTACAGAAGACAATAAAAGATTTTGTTGCTCAAATTAGCACACCCGTAACAGACGCTTTTTTTTCAAAACAAGAAGCCGAAACAATTATTAGCAATATTAAGGTGTTTTGCGAGAATAACTTTGGGAAAAAGAAAAACCTACCAGAGTTCTTTAACCTTCATCTAATTATTCTAATTAAAAAAATGGTTGACGCTTTTGACGGTAAGCCAATTGAAACAACAAAAGAAATAAGGCAGAAGGTTTTAAAGAAGATTCCGAAATTTGTTTATTACTCTGATTACGGTAATCTTGATAGTGAAATATAC
>CAKUWM010000574.1 GCA_934699305.1 uncultured Saprospiraceae bacterium
TTTGGATTTGTGCACCCTATTCTGATTATGGAAGAAAATTTTCAGAATTATGGATTTACTTATCTAATCAGACCTTTCAATATATTTCTGAAATTGTTGTTACACTTCCTACTACCACGCACACCAGAGTAGTTGAAAGTGGTAATTTTTTTTCCATTGGCGATTATAATGGAGATGGAATCCAAGACGTTTTTGTAACAACACTAAAGAATAGGACTTGTCCCGAAACAGGAGGGAATCCAGCAAATGACGAAACGTCTAAAGGATTTATTTGGTATGGAGGTAGTGGCAGTTCAAGTTTTACAGAAGTGAATATTTCAGGTAATTCTCAATTTTTATTTAACAGCGTAGGCTCAAATGTTAATTGGGCAACGAAAAACTTAAATACGTTGGACTTTGATGGTGACGGAAAGAGCGAAATCATGATAACCAAAGGTTCATGGTCAGAGATCTTCAGTATAAACAACACCAATCTATCCAGACTCAAATTAGCAGGCTTTCCGACAGAATGGCATCTGATGTTTTTTGGTGATTTTAATGGAGACAGGAAAACAGATATATTAACAAGAGCCGGATTGGATGATAATAATGCTTCTTGGTATGTTGCGACAAGTACAGGTAAAGAATGGATAGAGAGACCATTTAGTGATCAATGGTATAGGCTTCCAGAAGTTGATAGTGAGTATCAAGGAGATAAAATCTTAATATCGGATTTTAATGGTGATGGTAAATCAGACATTATCCACCATTTTAATTATTTAAGTAATTCAGAAATACACAGCTATTATAGTCTTGGCAATGAATTCGCTTTCAATTTTTACTCATATTTAAAAGCACATTCAAGTATTAAAGTCATTGGTGATTTTAATGGTGATGGGCGATCGGATTTTATCAATAGAGCTAGCGTTTCTTCACCATCCTATATTGTGTATAACAATCTTAATGGTCAAGAACTACTTCTACAGAGAGTTAAAAACGGGGAAGGTCACATTACAAATTTTAATTATGTAAGAATGTGTGAATCGGGTACTCACTATACCAAAGGCACATCAAATTATCCATACTATTCCTTATCACTGCCAATGTATTTGGTAACAAAATTAGATAAAGAAGGACTTGTGGAGACGACTTATAATTATTATGATGCTATACTGCACCGTAAAGGAAGAGGTTTTTTAGGTTTCCGACGGGTGACTGAGAGCGGCCCGGTCAATGGTAGTTCTACAAGAGAAGGAAATCAAGGAACACGGTCTTATACCGGGTCGGTCAGGTATAATCATAAACAACATAATTATTTTAGTCTTGATCCAAGCCAAGCTTCATTGTTAATGGATTCAATAGTCAATGTAAAAGGTGATGAAAGGATAAATAAGAAGACGATAACAAATCAATTGGTACAGCAAAATTACGGACCCTATGAAAAGATCATCTGGTATAAAACACCTACTGTAATAGACGATAATATATTGGAAAATACACTTACAGAAGCCACAAATACATTATATGATGAGGATGGAAACGTCACTAATTCAGTATTAATC
>CAKUWM010000575.1 GCA_934699305.1 uncultured Saprospiraceae bacterium
ATTCAAAATAAAAAGTGAGTATATAAAAATTATCGATTTTGGTGAGTTTTCTATACGAGAATTACTGCAAAGAGCAAAACTTCTTGTTACAGATTATTCCAGTGTCGCTTGGGATTTTATCTATCTTGGAAAGCCAGTATTGTTTTATCATTTTGATATCGATATGTATGAAAAATACCAAGGCGCTTATATCAACTTGAAGACAGATTTGCCGGGAAAAGTAGCTTACAATGAGCAAGAATTAATAGCACTTCTTGAAGATCAGCTTGGAAATATTTCTAGCATAAATACTGAAGCATTGGATATGAAAAATAAATACTTCCCCAATATTGCAGGAAATGCTTGTGAAACTATTTATCGAGCCTTGGTTGAGGAGTAGCCATAATGTATTTTCCTAAAATAGAAAATAATCTGATTGAATTGGAGAACATATCAAACAACAAGCTTGCTTTACAAAGCTCATTTTCCAAATGGTCAAAACCGGATGATCCCTTGCGTCCCTTAAATCCGATATTGGATGTTAAAGATTTTTCTTTTCATACAGATAAAGAAGATAATCCATGGTGGATGCTTGATCTGCAAGCGATATCTCCAATTGAAGAAATTCATATCTATAATCGAAAAAATATTAAGCATCAAGCCAAGGCCTATCAATTGAAAGTAGAATATGCCACCCATCTGGATGGAGTATGGGAATTAATTCATGCGGGTTTTTTGGCTTGGGGTGAAAAAATTGTCTTTCCCTTGTCTTCTTTTATTCAAGCTCGTTATATCAAAATAAGTATGGAGGGGCGAGCATATTTACACCTTTGGAAGGTGGAAGTTTTTAAAAGAAAATATCCGGGATTGATTGTCGCTGGTAGAGGTGATGGGCTGGGAGGAAGGTTGAAAACAATATTAAATGCATTGTATCTTGCAGAAAAAACAGGATTTCAGTTTGCTTATATCTGGCCAATAACCTTGAATGCACACGCAGGCGATTTTTTGAAACCTGTTAAGGTTGGTGATGCGGAAATTGTGGGTCATGCAATCCAAAATGAACAGGATATATTTTCATCTGATTTTATCCAGAAATACTCAAAACAGGGTCTGCTGCCGAGTAGTCAGGGGGTTCTGAGAAAAGCTAGAAACGAGAAAATTAATTTCTTATCTATTCGTGAAAATTTTGAAAATGAATGGGGGTGGTATGCTCCTCTAGATGATTTAAATATTGTATTTTCTGATCTTGAAATTGATGATTTGCACTCTAGTCTGAAACGTTCTTGGAACAAGATAAAGTTTAATCAGAATATCGAGAAAGTATTAAATGCGGCTGATCGTTCAGCAAATGATTTGGAAGACTTTTTTGCGGTACATATTCGGACGGGTGATCTTGTGTATGGAGGGTATCGATTATATGGAAAAAGCTTTATGCGTAAAGCACTCCCGTTTGGATTAGCTGAGAAATTAATTGGTGATCTTGTTGATACAGGAAAACAAATTATTCTATTTGGTGATGAAACCAGTATCCTTGATTTCCTGAAACATAAGTAC
>CAKUWM010000576.1 GCA_934699305.1 uncultured Saprospiraceae bacterium
TAATGTTGTATATTCGATTCAACCATATGACCAAGGAGTTGATAGTTGATAGTTGATAGTTGATAGTTGATAGTTGATAGTTGATAGTTGAAAAATAAAATTAACTCTGAAATTACAACGTTTAGTCTTGGTTTTAGCCTTTAAAACTTTTATCACCTAATTAAAACAGATTTCGATTTAAGAGTCCATCTAATCAATATCCAGTCTTTCAATCCATATTGACGAATTATTTATCACTTGCGTAAAGTAAAGTGATGATAACCAGAATTCTACAAAAAATGTTCGATCAATACTATATTTTTTCTTTTACCTGGGGCTTTTAAATCTTATTTTTTAATATATCTTGTCCGTCGAATCTTACGTTGCCACCAAACTTTGTATTACCCATGGAACTTCACCTTCCGATAACATTACTCTAACCAAAAAAAAACTTAATCTTGAAACAATTTTTCCTACTGCTTTTCATTTTATTAATTGCATATACATCCCAGGCCCAGATTAATTTCGAGAAAGGTTATTTGATCGATAATTCCGGCAAACGAAGTGAATGTCTGATCCGAAATATGGGTTGGGGAAACAACCCTGAAAATTTTCAATTCAAGAGTACTGATACTGCAACAATCCAAACTTCAAACATAAATCAGGTGCTGGAATTTGGAATTTACAACGGAGTAAAATACGAACGACACTCCGTAATGGTCGAAATGTCTAGTGATTTAACATCAGAACTTTCCCATCTCCGCACACCAGAGTTTAAGGAAGCAACAGTTTATTTAAATGTATTGGTAGAAGGTGCTTCCACACTATATCTTTATAACGACAAGAGTATTACGCGGTTCTTTTTTAGCTTGAAAGAGTATGACAATGAAATAAAGCCATTAATATATAAACTATACAAAAATTCAAATAATGGCATAGGAGTAAACTACCAATACAGACAGCAACTTTCTAACTCATTGGATTGCAAGAATATATCTGAAAAAGCATTTTCAAAGTTGGAATATAAACAAAACCAACTTATTAAATTGTTTCAAGACTTTAATAAATGTAAAGGTGGGGAACAAATCACTTATAATATAGAGTCCTCTGAAGTTAAATTAGGTTTCTCAGCAATTGTTGGTTTGAATTATGGAAGTGCTAATATATTACGAACCCCATCCTTCCCTTTTCCAGATGTCAGGATGGTAGCTGTAGATTTTGGTGGACAATTTTTCCCTAAAATCGGAATGGAAATTGAACTATTTTTTCCTTTTGGAGGACACAAATGGAGTTTGTTTTTAGATCCTTCGTACCAATTGTATAAATCAGAAAAACAATTTATTCAAGCCATATCCGTGTTTGAAGTAGAGACGATTTCCAAGATTAATTATTCAACAATAGACATACCAATTGGATTGCGTTACTTCATTTTTATGAATGATACTTCAAAATTATTTATGAATGTTTCTGTGGCATTGGCAATTGCTCCAAACTCTGAAGTAAATTTCGAGACCCCTACAGCATTGGGTCGGATTTCCGATATTGAGATAGAT
>CAKUWM010000577.1 GCA_934699305.1 uncultured Saprospiraceae bacterium
GTTTTGGACAACCGCCGTGGCTTCTATTGTTTCAAATTCAGAAATGATGGTTTTTCGATCTTTGCCTTTGCCATATTTGTCCTTTAAATATAAGAACCAATCAATGGTAAATTGAACCAAATGCTTTAGATTATTCTTTACCTTGGCGATTTCTTCCTGAAGCGATTCTAATTCTTTATCGGTTTCAAAACTGCTATATTTAGATATTTTTTTAATCTTTATTTCAGTCAGTTTGATGATATCTTCCTGGGTTATATCCCTTTGTAATTTCGCTAATAGTTGAACGGTGGGCGTTTGAAAGGAAGGTGTTGAAACATATTTTTGTAAACCTTTTTCAATGATTACGATGACATCATCGAAGCTTTCGGCTTCTTCTATGTCACGATATATGCGCTGTTCAATGAATATTTTTTCTAAGCTGGTAAAAAACCATTTTTCTAATAATTCATTGAGTTTAATCTGTAATTCTGTCTTGAGAAGTTCTTTGGTTTGGTCAACATTCGCTTTGAGGATGTTTTCAACAGGTAAGAAAATCGGTTTATCGTTAATGATTATACACGACATGGTAGAAATGCTGTTTTCACAATCACTAAAGCGGTAAAGAGCATCAATGGTTTGGTCAGGAGAGATGCCGGGCATGAGCTCAATAGCAATATTGACATCTTTTGCCGTATTATCTACTATTTTTTTTATTTTAATCTGACCTTTATCATTGGCTTTAAGTATGCTTTCGATTAATCTGTCCGTTGTCGTGCCGAAGGGTAGTTCAACGATTTCAAGCTGATTTCGGTTGATGATATTTATTTTGGCTCTGGACAATACTTTTCCGCCCCTTTGACCTGAATTATAATTGCTTACATCCACGTATCCACCGGTTAAAAAATCAGGATAAAGTACAAAGGGCTGATCTTTGAGGTATGCAACACATGCGTCTAATAATTCATTGAAGTTGTGAGGTAGAATTTTTGTCGTTAGACCCACTGCAATGCCTTCGGTACCTTGACTCAATAGGAGGGGGAACTTAACAGGTAGGAAAATGGGTTCTTTTTTTCTTCCATCATACGACAATTGCCAGTGTGTTGTGTCTGGATTAAATACTACATCAAGGGCAAACTTAGTCAATCGCGCTTCGATATATCGGGGTGCGGCAGCAGAATCTCCGGTTCTAATATCACCCCAGTTCCCCTGACAATCAATTAACAAGTCTTTTTGACCCATGCCTACAAGAGCATCGCCGATGGAAGCATCGCCATGTGGATGATATTGCATTGTGTGTCCAATAATATTGGCCACTTTGTTGTAACGCCCGTCATCCATATCCTTCATACTGTGTAAAATACGTCGTTGTACCGGCTTGCACCCATCTTCAATCATAGGTACTGCTCTTTCCAGGATAACGTAGGAGGCGTAATCCAGAAAATAATCTTTATACATTCCTGATAAAGGGACAATTTGGTTGGGTTCTCTTGTAATTTCGTTAGACATTGTCTTGATTTATATACACAAATGAGGTACAAAGATACTAA
>CAKUWM010000578.1 GCA_934699305.1 uncultured Saprospiraceae bacterium
CCTTATAACTTTGGAGACAACATTGAACAAATAGCTTTTTTAGAATCGCTGAAGAATGCACAAATAAATCATGGAATCGACAACTTTGACTTGGGTTACGATGATTTAGAAATAAGAGAAACCTACCATCAAAGCAACATGAGTAGTGTTTTGCTCATAGATATTTCTCATTCTATGATCTTGTATGGCGAAGACCGAATTACGCCTGCCAAGAAAGTTGCAATGGCGCTTTCTGAATATATTTCCACTCGATTTCCCAAAGATTCTTTAGACATCGTAGTCTTCGGAGATGAAGCGTGGAAAATTGAGAAAGATGAATTACCTTATTTAGAAGTCGGCCCATATCATACCAATACTTTAGCTGCATTGGAACTTGCTTTGGATATTTTACAAAAGAAAAAAAATACCAACAAGCAGGTATTTATGATTACAGATGGCAAACCCACATGTATCAAACGAGGAGGGAAACTATACAAAAACAGCTTCGGGTTAGACCGCATCATTGTCAATCGTACATTAAACCAAGCCAGCAAATTTCGAAGATTAGGTATTCCAATCACCACCTTTATGATTGCCAAAGACCCGTATTTGGTGCAGTTTGTAGAATCCTTTACAGAAATCAATGGTGGCAGGGCATTTTACAGTGACCTTTATGGACTTGGAGACTTTATTTTTAAAGATTATAAAAGAGCCAAGAAAAAATCTCAACGAAAATAATTCAAACGCAAAACCTTAAAATCGAACATACCTGAATAAGCTTTTCCTTCGTTTATTAAGGAGTTTAAAGGATTTATAATAATTAAAAGTGCATTAAGTGAACAAAATTATTGCCCTATTTCTTGTATTTGCGTTGCACAATAACGGTGTCACACAAAGGTTGAGTTGGACTCAATGGGACAAGATAATAAGTCAAAAAGGAGAAACAATATTATCGGATACTATAGCACGACACCGTCAAGATGCAGTAGATTTTGTCATGAAATTTTTCAAGGAACATCTCAATGATCCGGCTACATTTCACGAAAAATTCATTGATTCTAAGTTCCTTTCCGTACTATATCCTGAGGATTCATCCTTTAGAATTATCACCGGGCAATTATTTGTTGACAACAACACCTATCGGTACTATGGAGGCATCCAAAAGTCCAATGGCATTTTTATTCCTTTTACCGATCGGTCTTATGAAAATGAAGAGGAAGGGTTGACCAACGAGGAACTTAGAGCAGAAGAGTGGCAAGGCGCATTATATTACAGGATTTTTGACTGTAAACTCAAAGGAAAACCATATTATCTACTCCTTGGATTTAATGGATATTCATTCTTTAATAAAAGAAAAATGATTGAAATATTATCATTTGACACCAATGATCAGCCAATTTTCGGAAAAGATGTATTTGTAAAAGATTCTACTGATGGAATTGAAATACCACTACGGTACATTTATACCTATTCAGCCGATGTGTCAATGCAACTGAATTACGAAAAAGAAGAAAATCTTCTCATTTTGGATCATTTAATAC
>CAKUWM010000579.1 GCA_934699305.1 uncultured Saprospiraceae bacterium
TCTTTAAAGTTGACATCTGCATTCACGTTTTTGTTGATAGCAGTTTTCACACCCGCAACAATTTTATCTTTAAAAAGGAACGGTAGACTGGCGAGCGCAACAATGATAACCACTAAGAATGCAACAATACCCAAAATTATCTTTTTATACATTTCTATCTGTTTTTTGATTTGGAATTAAGATAAGCAAATTTATGCTTTTTATGGGAAAGGCTGTTTTTAATAAGATTGACAGTTTGACTCGGTTGTTTTTCAACTAATTCCACACCTTCACTGTAACCTTACTCCTAAAGTCAGATGCCAAAACTATGATCTTGGTGGATGCTAAACCATAATTCGGAAATTTAGTTCCGAGTTTTGCTGGATTTTGCCGAACATTTCCGAATTCTTCGGTATTTCTTCGGGACTGCTTCGAGAAAAGGGGGGTGTTTCCCGAAGAATTCTCGAAGAAGGGTGGGAGACGAGGGGGTAATAATGCCGATTGAGAGAGAAAGTTTAAGCATATCTAAAAAGATAATTCTAAATTAGTAGTTTACTTATCGTCTCCGTAACTGCCAAAATTGGTATCAAAAAGAGCCGATATAAGTTTAATTTTTTAAGTACCACATGAAAAAATACATCCCACTCGTAATCATCTGTCTGTTTTCCCTTAAAGCGATTGCACAGGTTTCCGATCCAATAATCGCTATCATCCCGGAGCCTGTATCCGTAGTAAAAACTGCTGGTGTTTTTAAATTGCCAAGTAATGTAGTGATTCACTCAAAGAGTTCAAAGGAAACTAACTATGCAAGTTCGTACCTTAAAAATAAATTGCATGTAGCCACAGGAAGCTTTATCAGTATCACAGACCATCCGGTAGCAGATGTAACTATTGATTTAGTGTTGCTAGAGAAAGATGATAAGGAGCTAGGAAAAGAAGGTTACCGTTTATCAATCACTCCGTCAGGAATTGTGATCAAAGCAAACGAAGGGGCAGGCTTATTTTACGGCGTACAAACTTTATTGCAATTGTTTCCTAAAGAAATAGAGAGCAAGCGCTTGGTTAAAGAAGTGAATTGGAGATTACCATGTGTAGAGGTTGTGGACTTTCCTCGTTTGGCATGGCGGGGCTTAATGTTTGACGTGGCTCGGCATTTCTTTACAAAAGAAGAGGTAATGCAATATATAGACGCAATGGTGCGCTATAAATACAACATGTTACATCTTCACTTAACAGACGACGAGGGCTGGAGAATAGAGATTAAAAGCTTGCCGAAGTTGACTGAAGTTGGCGCATGGCGAGTGAACAAAGTAGGAGAGTTTGGAAACTTTATTCCGCCCACACCGGATGAGCCGCGCAATTACGGAGGGTTTTATACGCAAGAAGATATCAAAGAGCTGGTGCAATATGCAAAAGAACGCTTTGTAAACATTATGCCCGAAATTGATGTGCCGGGGCATAGCCTTGCGGCGATAGCTTCTTACCCCG
This sequence comes from uncultured Saprospiraceae bacterium, assembly GCA_934699305.1. Lineage (GTDB taxonomy): Bacteria > Bacteroidota > Bacteroidia > Chitinophagales > Saprospiraceae > Parvibacillus. The sequence continues at coordinate 1,468 of CAKUWM010000579.1, forward strand.
AACTTTCCTGTACTGCCGGGGCAGAGAATTATCATGTACGCTCTGGAG
>CAKUWM010000580.1 GCA_934699305.1 uncultured Saprospiraceae bacterium
CACCAAAAGACACTTAAACAGAGATGTTTAGGTGTTTTTCTTTTTTATACTACTTATAAATTTTTAGCCGATAATCCCTGCTTTTTTGTTGGTTTTTGATGTAAAGGTAAACCGAGAGGTAAACCGGAAAACCGCATGAATGCAACAGTTAACGTAATGTGTTTCAAGTCAAAAACACTATCAAATGGCGAAAATCCATTAATGATTCGGGTATCTAAAGGCGGTAAAAGGTCTTATAAAAGCCTTGGAATCTCAATAAATCCAATTTATTGGGACTTCGACAAGAACAAGCCAAAGCGCAATTGTCCCGATAAGGAAATAATCGAAAATCTGATTATTGAGAAACTAAAAACCTTTAATCAAACCATTTTACAGCTAAACGCCACACAAAAAGAATACACTTCCAATTCTCTCATAAACAGAGTAGAAAAGCCCTTCAAGCTTAAAACTGTAAATGATATATTTCTAAATCAAATAAAACAATTAGAAACAGCAAATCGCAAGCGATATGCAGATTCCTGCAAAGGAGTTTACAACTCTTTGCTTAAATACAACAAACAGTTGAATATATATTTCTCCGACATAGACGTTATTTGGTTGAGAAAATATGAAGCGTGGCTAAGAAGTGAAGGTCTTGCAGAAAACACAATCGGGATAAGGTTTAGAACAATACGCATGATGTACAATATTGCAATAATGGAAAAAGCGGTCAAACCGGAATATTATCCTTTCCACTCGTATAAAGTTTCCAAACTACACAAAGCAACAGCCAAGAGAGCCTTAGCAAAAACCGATATTAAAAAGGTCATCAATTACAAACCAAAAATCCAGCGAGAACAATTATCACTTGATATTTTCACGTTCTCTTATCTAATGGGAGGAATAAACTTTGTGGACATAGCATCACTTACCAAAGACAACATCATGGACAATCAGTTAATATATACGAGAAAGAAAACGGGTAAACTCATAAAGCTACCCTTGCATCCACACGCACAAAAATTGATAGACAAATACAGCAAAACCGAAAACCCATACTTATTACCTATATTATCTGCGTATCACAAAACCGAACAACAAAAAGCGAACAGAATACACAAAATAATCGGGAAAACCAACAAAGATTTAAAAGCCATCGGCGAAAAACTAAAACTTCCCATCCCACTCACTACCTACGTCGCCCGACACTCATTCGCAACCGTCTTAAAACGCAGTGGGGTTCAAACATCCGTAATAAGTGAATCACTCGGACACAGTTCCGAAAAGGTAACGCAATATTATTTAGACAGTTTCGAGAATTCACAAATCAATAAAGCAATGAAACATTTACTTTAAAAACAGTTTAATTTGGATTAGTTCTAAAGAGGAAAATTAATCGTATGATTATTTTTATTAAATTTGCAAAAAAGAAAATCGAAGAGAAGCACTTCTGTCTCACCTGACTTCGACACCAGTTTAATTTTCATTTTGCAGTATCCACTAAATCAGCTTATTATAATTCTTGCGTCACCGTT
>CAKUWM010000581.1 GCA_934699305.1 uncultured Saprospiraceae bacterium
AACGATTAATGAACTTTTATCGCATTTAGATCCTCATTCAATTTATATACCTCCTATTGATTAATTTAATTGGATAGTTGTAGGGGCTGTCTAAAAGGTATTTTCGGTCTTGATTTATTCGGGCACCTATACGACACAAAAGTCAAATATTTGATTCTAAAGGACAAATCACTATCTTTTTAGACAGCCTCTTATTTACTAATTTTTAATTAAACTCTTATACGATTATACATAATGAATAAAATACATATACACTTTTTGGTATTTTGGATCCTTCTAACTATTTCAATACAATCAATAGGCCAACAACTAATACAAAAAGACACAATTTGGTCATCCGATACAGTTAGAATTTTCAATGATATTTTGTTGGAATATCCAGCAACACTATCCATTAACCCTGGAGTTTATTTGGAATTTCAAGGTGATTATTCCATTGAAGTTCAAGGGAAAATTTTAGCCTTGGGGACAGAGGAATATCCAATTACATTTACGGTTTCAGATACTAGTGATTTCTCAAATATCTCCATAAATGCTGGGGGATGGGGCGGCATAAAATTACTCGATAATTCAACTGACACTTCGTATTTTTCATTTTGCAATTTTTCTTTTGGAAAAGCATGTGATACATCAAACCAAAGTGATAGAATAGCAAGTGAAAACCTTAAAGGTGGAGCTATTTATGCTAACGGATATGCTAATATCCTGATCGAAAACTGTGTTTTTTCAAACAATATGGCTTACCATTCCGGAGGTGCTTTAATGGCAATAAATTTGCAAAATCTTTTTATCAGCAATAGTTTGTTTGAAAACAATCGCGTTTTAGAATATGGAGGAGCTCTATGGTTAAACAACATAAATCGAACTGTAATTTCAAAGAATATTTTCAAAGAAAACAAGGCGATTAAGTTCAGGGAAACTGCATGGGGAACTGCGATTTCTGGAGCAGGAGCCGCAATGTGGCTGGGTGCACAAACATTTAATTCTTATATCATCAGCAATTTAATAGCTAACAATACTTCGCTTAATGCTGCATTTTATGAAACGAATTATAAATGCAATGTATTTAATAACATTATAGTGAATAATAGGGGTCCGGGAATAATTATTGGTCATTCCGTTTCAATTTCTTTATATAATAATAATACTATTGTAAATAATAAAGGTTTTTTTCATAATATGTGTGGTGTTCTATTTTTTAGTTCAAATATCACAATGAGAAATAACATTGTGTTTGGAAACACTAGTGATTATTATGGATTTGATCCGATTCAGGTTTATTCACCGGATCCTGTCATTGCCGATTTCGCCTACTCCTGCAATCCGGATGAACCTGTTTATTATCAAGGTGAAGGCAACATCCACGAAGACCCTCAGTTTGTAAATCCTACTGCCGGTGCAGGACCAGATTACGATGGCCTGGCTGCCGACTGGTCGCTTTTAGACAGCTCGCCCTGCGTTAATGCCGGCACACCCGACACCACCAGCCTCAACCTGCCGGCAAC
>CAKUWM010000582.1 GCA_934699305.1 uncultured Saprospiraceae bacterium
GTTGCCGGCAGGTTGAGGCTGGTGGTGTCGGGTGTGCCGGCATTAACGCAGGGCGAGCTGTCTAAAAGCGACCAGTCAGCAGCCAGACCATCGTAATCTGGTCCTGCACCGGCAGTAGGATTTACAAACTGCGGATCTTCGTGGATGTTGCCTTCTCCCTGATAAAAGTCCGGCCTGTCTGGGTTGCAGGAGTAGGCGAAATCAATTAGATTTGAAGGGGGAGATAAGTATATCTGAATTGGAGAATAACCTGGCATTAAGGTTTCATTACCAAAAATTATGTTGTTTTTTAGTTCTAAATTATAAGCATAAGTTACAATTCCTGTGCCTGCATGATTGTATGACAAATTATTCACAACAGTATTATTAAATAACTTCGATGTACTTAATGTTGATCCACCAACTACCATTCCACATCCTGAATTATTTGCTGAAATATTATTACAAATTAAAGAATTTGTAGAGCTTTCATATAACGCTCCATTTGCAGACTGATTACCATAAAATCGATTATTTACAACTAAAGAATTGCAATGAATGGATAAACCAGCACCTGCACCATGCCCAAAACCATTATGAATAAAAAAAGCAATATTTGAATGCCATAAGTTATCAGAAATGTGTGGGCGCAAGCTGCAGCTTTCAATGCACACCGCCCCACCCCATCTATAAGCACTATTTTTTTCAAATATACACTTTTCTATACGTAGAATTGAACCGTTTTTGACAAAAATTGCCCCTCCTTTAGCGTTTGAATGATTATTAATAAAGGAACAATTATTTAAAATTAAACCTTTATAACCATCTAAAAAAACAGCACCGCCCTTATGATTATCATTGTTTAGTTCTTCCCAATATGTACCTGGATCAACTGCTTTTCCGTATTTGAAGTCACAAAAGCAAAAAAAAGTGGTATCGTGAGCATTATTTAAAAGTTTTATTCCTCCCCATCCTCCTGCCAGAGTGGAAGTATCTGCATGTAATGAGTGGTCTTTTATTGTGAATTTAATAGAGTCATCCGGTGTTCCCATGGCAACCAACTTTCCAAAAACATCTATGCTAAAATTTCCCTGAAACTCCACATACACTCCAGGGTGGATTGTGAGTGTAGCAGGATATTGAACAACAATATCGTTGTATATTTTTATGGTGTCTGACGACCAGGTTGTGTCGCTTGTGATGAGTTGTTGACCCATTGTTTGATTTTGGAAAAGTAGTACTAACCAAAGTATTATTAAGGAAAGAAATAATTTATTCATAGTTTAACTAATTTAGTTTAATAAGTGCAGGACTGTTGTTTGTCCTGCACTTAAAATTAGGTTTAATCTTCAACCGGAGGTATGTTAACGGGTGTACCATATTGTATCTGATAATAGTGTGCATAATTATTACCAGGAGGATTGGGATTATTTGTCCATAAATCTAATACCTAAACTGTGCGATTCATTAACATAACATAAAAGATAGTTTGTACAATTCATTGATAATGCGTATCTTAGCTGTG
>CAKUWM010000583.1 GCA_934699305.1 uncultured Saprospiraceae bacterium
GTATATTATAGATAAGGGCACCAAAACACCATCATAGGATGAAATTTCAATTTCTTCTACCAGGAAGTTTTTAAATTCGGGATATGCGGCTATTGGAGCAAGTTCTTCACTCCTAAATTCTTTATTATTATGTGTATATAAATATCGTGAATCATTGCTGATCCATCCAGATAGAGTTACCCACAATGCATCAGAATTTTCACCCAGAGAAGATAGACCTACCTTCCCGGAACTCTTTGGAAGTGGGATTTTCTGAGAAGCAATTTCTGAAAAATGATATAATTTTCCTTCCACCCCATTAGTTATTGTTGAATAAAATAAACCTGCTGCAGTTATAATAAACTCGTCAATAACTTCATCATGCTTTTCAGAAATTAAAATTTCAGGATTTTTAAAACTTAAATTTCCGAGAGATACCATCGAAATATTAAAATTTGATGCTCCCAAAGCAGAAATATAAAAATAATCACTATTACTGAAAACTCCGGTGTTTGTATAGACCATATCTTCCTTGGAAAAAAATGGTTTCCAAGAAAATTCATGACTTTGGATATCTTCTATTGGCAAAAAAAATGAGTCCCAATAATTCTTAACAGAAGCAATATATGCTACTGCATAAGGATCATTTTTTGACTTGATCGTAACAATTGGATAGTCATTTGGTTGTATATTCAATTCAGGATTTGACTTAGAGCTTAATAAAACTTTGAAGTCATTTGGATCATCCCCTAATTTATATAATACCGATTGTGTGTTTCTTTTAAATTTGATATTATCAATATCTGTAACAGGAAATTGTAAATAAATAAACCCAGAACTATCTGGCAACCAACTGACACCTAAAAAAGAAGATGGCCAGGCTTTACTAATTATTTGAGGAAAAACAGTTCTTTTAGCGACGTCAATCACAATCATTTCGGAAAGTTCCTTTCCTGAATGTGATAAACTTATTAATACAAAATCACCCTCCCAGCTGGGTTGAATATAATTTATACTGTAATTTATTCCATTTTCAATTTGAAATGAATCGGGATCGTATAAAAGAACTTCTTTACTATTGATACTGCTTCTATAAAAAAGCTTGTACTTCTTCTCTCCTTTCTCTTTCTTCAAATAAAAATAATTCCCATTTTCTAAAATATTTATTTCATCGACATAATAGTTCTGACGATTATTTAGATCTTTCATCCTATTCATCAGTGAATCCGTCCCAGATATAGAACTTAAAATAGCATCGGCATAAACAGCTTGTTGATGGTACCACTTTTGAACCAGTGAATCCTGCATGTTTTCTAAATTCCTATACTCGTCTACCACTGTTTTACCATAATATGTCTCTTCAGTGGGAACTGGAGTTATCGGCAATGGTTTTGGCTGAGGCGGCATTTGTCCAACACAAGTTATGGTTAAAAAAAGCACTAATACGGAAGTGATTGCGTGTTTCATATCAGTAAATTATATAAGAATTAAAAAAACATTAGACCTCAATAAGTAAATTGAG